>CAYUYG010000112.1:0-5971 GCA_964449125.1 uncultured Coxiellaceae bacterium
TCACTTTTGTGCTTTTGCTAAAGTGGGTAAGGGAGGCCTTTTAAAACGGTTGGGATTCTTTGGTGCGGATATGTTCAAAGTGGCCGGAAATTTTTTCGGGTGTAATACGTTTTAAATGAAACTGTAAGCAGCGTGACAGAATCGTGATAGGTAAACGTTTTGGATCGGTTGTTGCCAATAAAAACTTAACATGTTCTGGTGGTTCTTCCAGTGTTTTCAATAAGGCGTTAAAGCTGTGGTTAGACAGCATGTGTACTTCGTCGATTAAATAAATTTTGTAACGGCCTTGATTGGGTGGGTAGCAAACATTTTCCAGTAGTTCGCGTGTATCTTCGACTTTCGTGCGTGAAGCCGCATCAACCTCGTATAAGTCAATAAATTGACCAGCATCAATCGCTTTGCAAGCGGGGCAGCTGCCGCAAGGCGTCGCTGTGACGTTTGCTTCACAATTGAGGCATTTAGCCAGAATACGAGCGAGTGTTGTTTTGCCGACACCACGGGTACCGGTAAATAAATAGGCATGATGCAGGCGTTTTTGTTCCAGTGCATTGCCAAGCATGCGCAAAATATGTTCTTGTCCTACCATGTCTTGGAAATTGCGTGGACGCCATTTTCGGGCTAAAACCTGATAGCTCATGTATTGACCTTGTTTTTGGATGATGGTGATTAACCAAATAAAATACGGGTTTTTTTTGCGGAATACCAGCGAGAATTTTTTCTGATTTATATCTGTTTTTTATTTGCCTATAGATGCGAGTACCAGCCACATTTCGGCGCCCGTATCGGCCGCGACCGTTGCTTCCTTCCGGACCTGGCGGGGTTTACAGCTTATCGTCGCGAAAGGACCGATACCCGCATCTATAGACACTGTACACTGAGAGAGAGGGATTCGAACCCTCGACACGTCGCAAAACTTATACACGCTTTCCTGGCGTGCTCCTTCGACCGCTCGGACATCTCTCCAATCTGAATGCGCGTAAGGTTAAACCAGAATTCACTTCAGCGCAATTGGAAATTAGCGTGTTTTCCTATTTATTGCACGGTCTTACTGCCCGGGCGCAGGCCGGAAGTGGATGCGGCCTCAACTCGACTGCGTTTCTGAGGTGAAGCAAATCTGGATTTGCTAAATAACAGGCAGCGTTTGTTTTTTTGTCGCGGCAGTAACGAATTCTCAACAGATGGATTCGCTTTCCTGGCAAATTCAAACGGTGTCCTGCCAGCTGAATCTTTTTTAGTTAAATCCACACCGTGGTCAAGAAACAATTGCAAACTAGCCTTGCTGTCTTTCGCAATAGCAACTGCTAAAGGTGAATGTCCATGGCTATCTTCGATGAAGGGGCTCGCTCCGTGTTTTAAAAAATAATCTACTAACTGAGAAAAATTTCTTGCAGCTGCTATGTGTAGTCCTGATTTATATTTAAAATTAACGCTGGCCAGAAGGGTAGGATTATTTTGAACCATATAATGGACGACATGAAGATGGTTATAGCGAACTGCACAAAAAAAGGCTCTTTTTTCTTCCTCGCTGTTTTTATCGGGAGGGTTAGGCAGTATTCGCATGATGGCCAAGCATCCTTCAAATGCAGCGAAATAAAATAACCGACGTTTTTTGTCATCACTCATTAACGATTTTTCTGGGGTCACATACTGTAATTGTTGAAAGGCTGTGTCCTTTTTTAGCGCTGCAATTGCTTGCTTGTTTTTTCTTCTATGATTACCGAGGGTGAAGCAGCGAAAACTAATGGCTGCGTCGGTAAACGTGGTTTTAAAAGTAAAGGCTGCAAATATTTTTTTGGCTAATTCAGTGATGCTCAAGGGTTCATCTGAGAAAGCATTGGGTTCAATCAGTATCCATTGCTGGGTTGAACCATCGAATCCAATACCTATTTGATGCATATTGCAGCTTAAACTAAACGCAATTTTGGTTTTTTTTACATGTTTTTGGATTAGTTTAAGTAGATCAATCAATTCAAGTTGATTATAAAAATTTAAGAAAAAGCCAACTTGATGCAAGCCACCTAATTGTTTGATACTCGGTGAGGCAATGAGGCGTGAAATGGCTACGGGCCTGACTTGAGTAATGCTTTTTCCTATAAAAAGTCGAAATGCAAGTGGTGCCTGATAAATCATAATGTCACGAAGAAAGCTTACATTTTTATCTTGCTTCCATTTGATTTTTTGGCGGCGACGAAATTTTTTTTTCTCAGCGGGTTGAACTTTTAATTGTTTATAGCGCACGTAATTGCGACGCAAAGAAACCATGCGTGATTTAAAAAAAGCAAAATTATTGCTTAGATAATCTAGAAGCCCTCTTTGCGAAATGCCTGCACAATTACCACCCTTAATATCAATTTTTTTTGTACCCACTACATTGACTTTTGTACGTTTTAAAGCGAGCTCCACACTGCTCTGTGTATTAAAAGGGGTGTCGCTATGTTGCATTATGACCCCAAGAGCGTGGTTATTATTTTAGTGTAAATCGTTACTAATTTTTCGAGATCTTGGACGTTGGCACATTCATTCACATGATGTGCCGTAGCATGGGAGACACCCAGTTCAACGACTTCTGCGCCGGTTGGGGCAATAAAGCGCCCATCCGATGTGCCGCCACCGGTTGATAATTTTGTCTCAAGCCCCGTCAATGATTTAATGACTTCTTGTGTTGTGCGGATTAATTTGCCCTTGGTGGTGAGAAATGGTTGGCCGCCTATGACCCAATCCAAGTTATATTGCAATCCATATTTGTTTAGAACGGCTTTGGTGCGCTCTTTAAGCTGTTCGATAGTGACTGCTGTTGAAAATCGGAAATTAAACACAATTTCTAAATGACCCGGAATAACATTGGTAGCACCGGTACCGCCGTGAATATTGGTAATTTGAAAAGTGGTCGCAGGAAAATCATCATTACCCTTATCCCATTCCGTTTGTACCAATTCATGTAACGCGATCGCGCTTAAGTGAATAGGATTGATAGCAAGATGAGGATGTGCAACATGACCTTGTTTGCCATGAACAATCAGTTTGCCATGCAATGAACCGCGTCGACCGATACGAATTTGATCGCCTAATTCAGTAATACTGCTGGGTTCACCAATAATACAATAATCTATTTTTATCTGACGTTCTTTGAGTGTTTCCATGACTCTTTTGGTGCCATTGAGCGCCGGACCTTCCTCATCACTGGTGATTAGAAAAGCAATCGAGCCCGGGAAGTAAGTGTATTGCTTGATAAATTCTTCAGCTGCGACCACCATGGCTGCCACTTCGCCTTTCATGTCGACCGCACCACGTCCGTATAAATAATTATTGCGAATCTCTGGTTGAAAGGGTGGGGAAGTCCAATCTTCTTCAGGACCGGTTGGCACAACATCTGTATGACCTGCAAAAACTAATAAAGGTGCTGCTGTCCCATAACGCGCCCATAGATTGTCGACTTCACCATAGCGCATTAATTCGCAATGAAAACCGAGCGGTGCGAGGCGAGCAGTAATAATTTCCTGACAGCCCCCATCATTTGGCGTGATAGATGGGCGTGACATAAGTTGTTTGGCGAGAGTAATTACATCAGTCATAATTAAAAATCTATATTGGTAATGGATTGAATGAGAGTATTAACATCTTGCTGCATATCTTTGTAATTGCGCATTTCTCCATTGTGACGGACATGCTCAAGTTTTTCCAGCTCCAAATCTGCATAAATGATAATCGGAGCGTTTAGTGGTGCTTCGACTAGCACACCATTTTCAGGAAAACCCATATCAGCAGGGCAATACACAGCGGATTGACCGGCATTGATATCAATAAAATCATTCCAGGAGGCTTTGCCAACCAAGCAGGATTGAGCCACATAACATTGATTTTCAATGGCACGAGCTTGTGCTGAAATGGAAACACGGGTTAAACCACTAATTTTTTCTGTGCAACTGGGCACAAGAATAATTTGTGTTCCTTGCGCGCAAAGTGATTTCACCACTAAGGGAAATTCACAGTCATAACAGGTGGTGATGGCTAATTTGCCAAGAGAAGTTGAAAAAACTTTTAGTTCTTCGCCAGATTTTAATAAGCCTGTATTATTTTCAAAAGGCGTCAAATGAATTTTATCTTGATACTCCACTGTGCCTTGTGGAGAAAACAGATAAGCACGGTTGCGATAAGCGCCATTTTTTTCTCTGACAGGCAAGGTGCCGGGCTGAATGTAAAGTTGGTATTGCTTGGCTAAAAAGGTAAAAAGTTGTTGATAAGCTTCGAGCTGAGTTTGAATATGAGAAAATTGTTCAGGCAATTGCTTTTGACTTGACCATCCTGCTAATTCGAGTCCAGCATATTCGCTTAATAGCAATAGGTCAGTCTGATGATCTTTTACTTGTTCAACTAGGCGAACAATTTTATCTTCAAATGCTTGCCATTGCGTTAAACGTTGCATTTCGTATTGTACAACGGCAATTTTTAATTTTTTAGTTTTCATAATTGTTTCATCCAGAAGATCATTGTTTTGGATGTTTCCTCCTGCTCACCTATTTCTTTCCAGCTAATAGTCGTGTGCAATTCGGGGTGTTTGCGATAACCCAAGCGTTGCCAGAATTGATCCAGAGGATGCCAGTCGGCAGGTCGCCGTGGGTCATCTTGTGGTCTTTCAACCGCACAGAAGGACGTGATAGTGCAATTTTGTTTGCGTGCCTCTGCTTCGCGTTCTGCAAAAAAACGCTCACCGATTTTCTGACCACGATAAGCAGGCATTAAAACTGATTGGCCTAAATAAAAAACGGAATCAATATCAATGCCTTGGGTTATGAATGGCGCTTTTAGATCAGCGGTTTCATGGGTTAAGGGGGAAGCAGTAGAAGCTCCAACGACCTTGTTCTCGTCTAAGACGAGAACTAAAAAACTTTGTGGACAAGCCGAATAAGTCTTTAAATAGTTTTTCTCGTATTCCAGATCTCCCTCATATAAATACGGATAATCATAGAATACGAGAATGCGCAAATTCGCAAGATCTGCGAGGTAGGCTTCAATGTCTTTACCTTTGAGGCATTTAAATTGTAATGCGCCCATGTATCCTTTCCTAGGCAGAAGTGGAGATTAGTTTAACCCATTCGCGAACATTATAGTAATTGGTAATACGCTTAATTTTGCCATTTTCTATTTCAAAAAAAGCCCCGGCTGGAATTTTGTAAGATTGATTTTGTGCGGGAGGAAAACCGTTGTCGGTTTTGATGTAATTGCCTTCCACTAAAAATTCAGCGGCGGCACGGGCATCATTTTCACCTGATAAAATAACGATGTCTTTGATGGTTTCCTTGTAACAGGTATTCATGTGTTCCATGAATTTTTTAAATTCTGCTTTACCAGTTTGACGCTGTCCTTGGTTGATATCGTGAATAACGTGATCGTCAAGCAACGCTAAAAAAGCTGACAAATCACCGCTGTTAAATGTTGCATAATAAGTTTCGATTAATTGATTGGTATTCATGATGTTTCCTTATTGATATCACGTAATAATTCATTCAAGCTAACTTTGCTACGGGTTTTGGCATCAACCTGTTTAACAATGACGGCGCAATACAGACTGTATTTCCCATCAGCACTTGGCAAATTGCCAGGCACGACGACCGATCCCGCCGGAATTCTGCCATAAGTCACGCTGCCCGTCTCTCGATTGTAAATACGTGTACTTTGCCCAAGAAATACGCCCATTGAAATAACAGCGCCTTCTTCGACGATGACACCTTCAACGACTTCAGAGCGTGCACCGATAAAACAATTATCTTCGATGATAGTCGGACTGGATTGGAGTGGCTCCAATACGCCGCCAATACCAGCACCACCTGAAATGTGAACATTTTTTCCAATTTGTGCACAAGAACCCACGGTGGCCCACGTATCAATCATGGTGCCGCTATCATTGTAGGCACCAATATTGACATATGAAGGCATCAGTACAACGCCAGCCGCAAGATAAGCACCTTTGCGC
>CAYUYG010000113.1:0-5915 GCA_964449125.1 uncultured Coxiellaceae bacterium
TGTAATTGGGCTCTCGATTCGTAATTACGCGTAAATAAAATAATGCCGCCAACCAGTGGATGACGCAATAAATCCCGATCTTCTGAGGTCAGAGATAAACCCTGAATGTCTATAATTAACCCACCGATGTGTTCCGTCATGTTTTGGCTTATTCATTAAATGAAAAATCATTATAATGGGGTTTTTAGCCTCCAGCCACAAAGGATTAAATAAATTGACAACCACACCTACCGAGCTTCTATCTATACGTGATTTTATCCGTTTTGCCGTCAGTCGTTTTAATGAGGCGGGCTTATATTTTGGACATGGCACTGACAATTCCTGGGATGAAGCAGTTGCTCTGGTGCTCCATTCACTGCATTTACCGCATTATATTGATCCCCGCGTTCTGGATGCACGATTGATCCAGGAAGAAAAAAATAAACTGTTTCAGCTCATTGAACAACGTGTGAACAAACGTATTCCCGTGCCTTACTTAACCCACGAAGCCTGGTTTGCTGGGCTCTCTTTTTATGTAGATGAACGTGTACTCGTGCCGCGCTCACCGATTGCAGAACTCATCGAACATCATTTTCAACCCTGGGTTGATACAGCTAACGTGCATCGCATACTGGATTTATGTACGGGTAGCGGCTGCATTGCCATTGCCTGCGCAGAAGCTTTTCCCGAAGCCACCGTCGATGCCAGTGATGTGTCCCCCGATGCGCTTGCCGTCGCCAAAATCAACGTACTAAGACATAATCTGGAAAATCAAGTCACCCTGCATGAATCCAACTTATTCGATCATATTCCCAAGCAGAAATATGACATTATCGTGAGCAATCCTCCTTATGTCAGTTCAGCAGAAATGAATGAACTGGCTGCAGAATATTTGCATGAGCCCCCACTGGGTCTTGCCGCTGGCCAATTGGGCCTGGATTATGCACTCCGTATTTTAAAGCAAGCCAGTGCTTATTTAGCTCCACACGGTATTTTAGTGGTTGAAGTTGGCAATAGCGAAACAGCGTTAATGGAAAAATATCCGATGGTGCCATTCGTGTGGCCTGACTTCGAACGCAGTGATGGTGGCGTCTTTGTCTTAACCGCCGAACAATTGCATGAATATGAAAAAACATTCATTGTGCTGCACGAACGTGAGTAAGCTTTTCTATCACTCGCATCCCGCTTTCGATAACGGGGTGCGAAACCAGGCACCTCACTCACACTGATTGCATCATGAGAGGTCAGTAAGCTTCAATACCCTCGCGTCACATCGACCAAATTAAGCATTGTCTCACCCGCTATCGCACGCTGGTAATTCGCTAAAACTTGCGGAGCAGCGGTCTCAGGATTGGTCACAGAAGCAATATGGGGTGTAATTCGCAAAGCAGGATGCTGCCAGAAAGGATGCTCAGTAGGCAACGGTTCTTCCCGAAACACATCTAAACTCGCCCCGCTTAATTGGCCAGCGTCGAGTGCTTTCAATAAATCTTCCTCAACCAGTTGTTCGCCACGCCCAACATTCACTAAATAAGCGCCGGGCTTGAGACGTGCAAACGTGTCTTGATTTAAAATATTGGTGGTGTCAGGGGTCAGCGGCAACATGCAGACTAATACATTCGTCTCTGCTAAAAATTGATTGAATTCATGTTTTCCTGCAAACGATTTGATACCCGAAAGTTGTTTGACTGAATTACTCCAACCAATCACCTTCAAACCCAATTGATGCAAAATTTGGGCGGCTTGACTCCCTAAAAATCCCAACCCCATGATACCAATTGTTTGATCGGAAAAAGCAAACGGAGGTTGCTTAAACCAGGTTTGTAATGCTTGCTTAGCGCGCCAGTGATCCATGCGCTTGATATAATTTAACACCACGCAAGTGACGTACTGCACAATATCATTTGCCATGTACGGATCTACAACACGTGATAAGGGTACTTGCGTACTGATATTGGGATCAGCCATGACATGATCAACGCCGGCAGCCAATGAAGCGATGCCCTTTAACCGCGGAAATTCAGTTAATGAGCCAATGGCGTGCTTCCATACCAGTGCAAAATCTATTTCATCTTTTTTATCAATGTCGGGCCAGACACGAATATCCAGGTTAGGCTCGAGATTTAATAAAGCCTGACGCCACGCATCGATAAACCATTTATACGATTGCTGTTCCGCTTGATTACGCCCCACCAAAATGGCGATCGCCATGCGTATTCACTCCGTTCAAATTATTTTTATTCGTAACGCATGTATTTCATCGGGCATGAGTTCAGTAAATAAAGCATAAATTTTTCGGTGTGCCTCGACACGCGCTAAGCCTTTTAAGCTGTCTGCGCCAACAATAACGGTAAAATGACGCCCACCGCCCTGGTGTCCTGCATGGCCAATATGCTGATCACTATCATCCATGACTTCCAAGTGATGCGGGGATAAAGCGTGCTGAATTCGATCAGCAATTAATTGTTTTTTTTCTGCTGCATTCATTCTTTTGTCTCTTGCATGTAACGCATCAAATAAAACGCTTGTAAAATACTGAGAAAAAACAAGGCCGAAGTAATGCCGTAAAATTTAAAATTAACCCAAGCATCATTACTCAAATAATAAGCGACATATAAATTAATACAGCCTAACAAGGTAAAAAATAAAGCCCACACCGTATTCACGCGGCGCCAGACTTTTACAGGCACTTCGCCCTTGCCTTGCAATACATTTTCCATCAAACGTTGCATGATGGTTTTATGCGTGAAAAACTGACTCCCTAATAAAGCTGCGGCAAAAACCCAAAATACAATGGTAGGTTTCCATTTTACAAAAATGGGATCATGGAAATACAGTGTTAATCCGCCAAACACTAAAAAAACAAATAAAGTCACCAGCTGCTTGCGGTCCCATTTTTTACTCATCAGACGCGTGAGAAGGACTTGCAGAAAGGTGGCAACAATGCCCACTGTCGTCGCAACATATATTCCATATAATTTAAATGCAATAAAAAATAAGAGTACCGGAACAAATTCATAAAACAGTTGCATAATCTTCATCCTGATCAGGTGAGACATCAATTTTACGGAATGGCGCGAGATAAGTATAAACAATTGGTACAATAATCAAAGAGAAAATCGTCCCAAACAATAAACCACCCGTGACAACTAAACCAATTTGTTGGCGACTTTCCGATCCTGGACCAAATGCAAATGCCAGCGGTAACGCACCGAGCACCATGGCAGCTGTTGTCATTAAAATCGGACGTAAGCGCAGCAGCGCCGCTTCCACCACGGCATCTTGGATAGATTTTCCGCTAGCACGCAGACGATTCGCAAACTCAGTAATTAAAATGCCGTGCTTCGCAATGAGTCCGACCAATGTAATCATGCCAATATTACTGTAAACATTGAGACTGCCGTTAAATAACAGCAAGGTCAGCATGGCGCCGACAATGGCAAAAGGCACCGTCAGCATAATAATTAACGGATCAATGAAACTTTCAAATTGCGCCACTAACACTAAATAAATAAAAACGAGAGCTAAACCGAAGGTTAGCAAGGTTTTGCCCAGTGATTCCAGAAAGCTCTTCGCTTCACCAGTAAAAGAATATTTCATATCATCAGGCACATTTTCTCTGGCAACTTTTTCCAAGACAGAAACAGCATCTGACAATTTAACATTGGGCGCCAAGCTTAAATAAATCGTATCAGCCGGCAAACGGTCAACGTGGCGGAATATTTCCGGCTCCGTCCCGGTTTTGACATTAATGACATTAGACAACGGCACCATATTGCCATTGTCATTTAAGACATACATTTGCTGAAAAATATTGGGATTAGCCAGTGCCGCATCATTTAATTGTACGATGATATCGGAGTCATCGGTCTTACCCACATTTTTGCCCGCCAATAAAATGGAAACAGTATTACTAATATTGGGAATCGATACTTTCAAATCAGCTGCCCGGTTGCGATCAACACTAATTGAAAATTGTTCGCTATCAAATTTCAATCGGTTTGATACATGCACGAACATCGGATTTTTCTTTAGCTCATCCATAACATGCTCTGACACTTGCTGTAATTTCCGATAATTATTACTTGAAGTGGTAATCACCAACCCCAAATCATCGCCTTCATCACCGGTAAATTGCGTAAGAGCCGGTGGCGGTTGTGATAAATGCACACGCACACCGGAGATTAAATTCGTTTTTTCTGTCAGTGCAGCAATCGTTTCATCCAGAGAATGTTTACGTTCATCTTTAGGTTTCATGAACAGTAATTGAAACGCGCGTGAAGGCGCTGAACCCATACCGCTAATACTGACGTATGAATTAATGTCAGGCACACCTTGAAATATAGTTTCAACCTGACGAACATAATTATCGGTATATTGAAAACTAGCGCTGTGCGGTGCACCAATATAAATATTAATTTCGCTCATATCTTCTGCGGGTGCAAGTTCAGAAGGTAAATAACGATAAATGCCCATGCCTACACTGCCAATTACAATTAACCCGATGACAACCCATAAGCGCTTTTGCAATAAAGCCATTAATAAACGGCGATACTGCTGCTGCAAGCGGTTTAATTGATGATTAAACCATTTACTATAGCGGCCCATTTCATTCACCGGCTGCAATAAACGTGCGCACATCATCGGTGATAAAGTCAATGCGACAAAACCAGATATAATCACCGCACCAGCTAGCGTAAACGTAAACTCACGAAATAGCACACCCAGCAAACCCGGGGTGAAGGTAATGGGTGCGTACACCGCTGCGAGCGTGAGTGTCATGGCGATAATGGCGAAAACAATTTCCTTACTGCCTTTCAACGCCGCATTATACGGCGTCATCCCCTCTTCAATATGCCGGTTAATGTTTTCCAGCATGACAATTGCATCATCCACGACCAAACCAATGGCCAGCACAAAAGCCATCAAGGTAATGGTGTTAATCGAAAAACCCAGGAAATACAGCAGTGCAAAAGTCGTGATCATGCAAACTGGAATCGTAATGATGGGAATCCAGGTTGCGCGAAAATTGCAAAGAAAAACGAGAATAACAAGCCATACAAATATAACCGCTTCAAAAAAGGCTTCGTACACACTTTTAATTGAGGCACGAATATAAGTCGCCTGATTATAAACAATGTCTGCCTGCATACTGGTAGGTAAAGAGCGTTTTAATTTTGCAAATGACTGCTGCACACTTCGTTCAACATCAAGCGGATTGGCAATGGATTGCGGCACAATACCTAATGCGATGCCTGGTTTGCCATTAATGCGAAAAGCAGAATCATTATCTTTACTATCTAGAGAAGCTTCACCTATATCGCGTAAACGCACCACTTGGTTTTGATTATCACGAATAATTAATTCATTAAATTGCTCAGGCGTTTTGAGTGCTGTATCCGTAACCACACTATAAAAACGATCATACCCACGAATCTGACCGCTCGGAATGGATGCATTTTGAGCCTGCAATAATTGGGTTACTTCTTCCACTGGAATTTTTGCACCAGCCAGCTTGGCCGGATCCAGCTTGATGTGCATGATCGACGGACTATTACCGTAAACCTGCACACTACCGACGCCATCAATCGTTTCAAAACTCGGAACGATATATTTATCGACGTAATCACTTAATTCTCGCGCACTGAGGCGCTCATCATAAAACGAAATGAACATGGTGGGCGAACTATTGGGATCGGATTTCATCACGACGGGATTTTGTGCATCTTTAGGCAGGATGCCGCGCACACGTTCTAGACTGCTGCGTACATCCGCAACCGCTGCATCCATATCGCGACCTAACTTAAATGTCAGCATAATTTGACTGTCGCCATTACGCGTCGTCGATGTCAAACTTTCTACACTATTAATACCAGATAGAGTACCTTCAATCACTTTCGTGACATCTTGTTCAACAATTTTAGCATTCGCACCTG
>CAYUYG010000114.1:0-5913 GCA_964449125.1 uncultured Coxiellaceae bacterium
GGTTAGAATACCGACCTGTCACGCCGGGGGTCGCGGGTTCGAGTCCCGTCCACTCCGTAAATTAAAATATTCGTCTGCTAAAAGGTGTGCCTTGGTGACAAAGAGCGCGCCTTTTTTCGTATTAAAGAGAGCGAAAAATGCTTCAAACGATTCGCGAGCATACCCAAGGTTGGATAGCAGGAACCGTAATCGGCATCATCATTTTATCGTTTGCATTGTGGGGCATACACAGTTATTTCGAAGGCGGCGGCAATAATAGTGTTGTTGCAGAAGTAAATGGTGTTGAAATCACAAAAGAACAGCTGGCAGTCGCATACGAACGCTTACGTCGCCAAGCTCAGGCTCAATACGGTATCAATACACCCATTAGCGCAAAAGACGACGTAGCTTTAAAAAATCGGGCTCTGCGTTCTTTAATCGAAATTGAAGTATTGAAGCAAGCTTCCAGTGCAGAAGGATTTAGTGTTTCTGATCAGCAAATTGATAATTACTTACAGAACATGCCAGAGTTTCAAGTTGATGGCCAATTTTCAATTGAAAAATTCCAGGAAATCCTGTCTTCTACTTTGCTCTCAACCGGTGAATTTCTAGGCTTGATTAAGACCAGTTTATTACTCGATCAACCGAAACTCGGCGTGATATTTTCTTCTTACGCTTTGCAAAACGAAACGGCTTATACTGTTGCATTGGTTAATGAAGAGCGTGATATCAATTACATTGATCTTCCTTTGCAAAACTTCTTATCTCAGCCTATTAGTATCGCTCCAGAAAAAATCAAAATTTATTATGAGCGGCACAAGGCTGAATTCATGACCCCTGAACAGGTTAATGTGGATTATGTAGAGTTAACCCTCAAGGATTTATCGACGAGAATTACGCCTACTGAAACCATGTTAAAAAGTTTTTATAACGAAAACATTAATGCCTATACGCGTCCAACTGAATGGAAGCTGGCCGATATCGAAATTCCACTTACTGCCAATGCTTCGCAAGAAGATATTGCGGCAGCAAAACACGAAGCTAACGAAGTGTTGAAGTTGGTTGAAAAGGGTGATGATTTTGTGAAGCTTGCTCGCAAATACCCAGGCAGTTTTTCTTCTTCTAATTGGGTCGCTTTAAATCAAGTGCCAGCGGAATTACAAAAAGCCGTTGCTGAATTGGCCAAATCTGGTCAAGTATCCGACTTGGTTAAAACCAGCAAAGGATTAGTTGTCGTCAAGGCTGTGGATATTAAAGAGCCTAAAATTCAGCCATTTGATGCGGTAAAAGATAAAGTGAAAGAATCGTATGTTCACCAGCACGCAGAAGAAAAGTTTGCTGAATTGCGCGAGCAATTGGCTGATGCAACCTACGAACATCCGGATTCATTGCAATATGCTTCCAAGACATTGAACTTGCCGGTTAAATCCACCGACTTGTTTACCAAAGAAAAATCCGGTAGCGACATTGCACAATTCAAAAAAGTGCGTGATGCAGCATTTAGTAACGATGTATTGAACCTGCAAAATAACAGTGATGTCTTACAGCTTAATCCGGAAACTGTTGTCGTCATTCGTGTCAAATCGCATATTGCGTCTGCGTTACTACCATTAAACAGTATTTCCAAGCAAATTGAAGATAAATTAAAAAATGCAGAAGCAGAACAACTTGCCCAGCGGTTTGCTCAAGATTTAACAGCAAAATTACAGGCAGGCGGTGATCCGCAGCAAATCGCGAATGCAAACAAATTAAGCTGGAAAAAGACTGGTTTTATTGGCCGTTATGCGACGAAAGTTGATTTTGCTGTCTTGGATCTTGCTTTCCGTATGCCAAAGCCAAATTCTAACGCACAAAAACCGGCTTATGGTATTGCGCGTTTGCCGAATGGCTATGCCATTGTGATGGTAAATGCAGTGAAGCAAGGCAGTGTGCCTGATAAAAAGCAAAATGCTATTTTTGCTGAGCAAGTGCAAAATAGCGAAGGTTTGCTTGAATACGAATTGTATAAGCAAAGCCAAATGAATAAGGCCAAAATAAAACTCATGCAATCTTAAGTGCAGGGGATCTAAGCGCGACTGGATCCCTTTCTATTCTGGACATATCCTCGCAACAACGACCGAGTGTTTTTTATAAAATGCTGGTCACAAATTTATAAAACTTCTCCCTGTGGTACTTCTGAAGATTAGCACAAATGCCTGTCAGCATCCTCATATTAAGATATTTATTGGGCAATCTGCTAGTGGAAAAACTAAGCCTACCACTGATGCGATATGATATTGATATGGGTCAATATTAAATAGCCGATTACTTTTGCGAAACGGATCCCATGACTGACAAGAAGTTAAATGAATTAATTGAGAAACAATTAAAATTATTGGCATTGGATGTCAAGGTTTTGCCGCAGAACTTAAAAGATTGGCGGCAATTTCTGCAATGTATTAATTCGATTTATGAAGAAAGAAATCGAACCTGTTATTTATTACTTCACTTTACGCTTAAAGCATACACGGAATTAAATATTTTCAATAAAAAATTGCAGCTAGCGCAGCGTATTGCCATGATGGGTTACTGGGATTATGACAGGATAAGCAGACAGTTTGTATTATCTAAAACATTAGCAACCATGTTGGGTTTTGATCCTGACAAACTGAGATTCGAAGTTGATGAGGTGGCTAAGCTGATTCATCCGGATGATAAGGATTTAGTTTTCCAAACGATAAAAAGCGCCCTGCATTTAAATAACGAATACGATATTCAGGTGCGAATTAAATCGCATGATGGTCAGTATCGCTGGTACCGCTGCATGGGCGACTCAGAAATGAGAGAGAAAGCAATGGAAACGGGAGTGGTTCTGGATATCACTTCACGCAAGCAATTGGATGATGAACTCGCTGCAGCAAAAGCATTGACAGATAAAAATATACTTCTGCAAAGTGAAATTATACGGGTGCAGGAAACGGATCGTTTAAAAAATGAATTCCTCGCTAATATGTCCCATGAACTGCGTACTCCTTTAAATACCATCATCGGTTTTAGTGAGATTATTTATTATGATGAAGCCCATCCCGTCAGTCTCTTACAAAAAGAATTTTTACATGATGTTTTAGTGAGTTCGAAGCACTTATTGCATTTGATTAATGATGTTCTTGATCTTGCCAAAATCGAGGCCGGCAAAATAGATTTTGAATCGCAACCGTTGGTCTTAAGTACCGTAATTAATGAGTGCTGTGAATTTTTAAAAAATACGATTGTCAAAAAAAATATTCATGTAACCGTGAAGGTTGATCCAAGCATCGAAAATATTTCCAATGATGAAGCTAGATTAAAGGAGATATTATTTAATTTTCTTTCTAATGCAATTAAGTTCACCGCGCCGGAAGGGAAAATAACTATTCATGCCACACCCCATGGTGAACAAGATTTTCGCCTGGCAGTGAAAGACACGGGCATTGGTATTCGTCATGAAGAATTATATAAGCTTTTCGTAGCTTTTAAGCAACTGGATACTGGTCGCGCCAAAAAATACCAAGGTACAGGCTTGGGACTTGCCATCACTCGTTTAATTGTGGAGGCCCAAGGGGGTAAGGTAGGGGTGAAAAGTAAAGAAGGAGTTGGAAGTACTTTCTATGCTATTTTACCGCGGATTCTATTGATTAATATTCCGAAAATGTAAAAATTGATCGATAAGACTAGGAAAACTACGTGTATCAATGGGCTTGGCGATGTAACCGTCGCAACCTGCCGCTAAAATTTTTGCTTCATCCTCTTTCATTGCATAAGCAGTGAGGGCGATGATGGGAACGTGTTGGTATTTACCTTGTGTTTTCAAAAATTTTGTTAGTATTAACCCATTCATGCCAGGTAATTGAATGTCCATTAGAATGAGTTGGGGTTGTAGTGTTTCAAGCAAAGCTAAGGCTTCTTCAGCAGTGCGCGCATTATGGAGGTGATAATTATTTTCATTCAGTAACACATTCACCAATTTAAGGTTTGATGCATTATCTTCCACTATTAAAATATCTTCACCAGCCATGGTTTTTCTCCTGATTCTGGAAAGATAAAAAAAGCTTTCTTCAAATCCAGTATAGCCGAGCTGTACAAAAAGTAACTACTGTAAAGTATAAGCCATTAATTGAACTGATTATTTTGAGACGGCTGGAGCCAATAATCAGAGCAAAAGATAAATATTAAGGCTGAGTTATCAATAAACCAGCTCAGCCTCGAGAGCGCATTGTTGTTTTATCAGCGTTAATAAATCCTCGCTGGGTTTTAACAGCCAATTTTTACCTAATTTAATATCCGCCCGCATATTATCGGCAGCATAATTGAGTACCACTTGCACTGACCCACCCACAAAAGCTGACAATATTTGCTTGAGTTGTTCGGGATGGCAACCACTTTGAGTGGGCCAATTAATTTTTAATATTTTCGCATGTCGTGCGCGTGCCTGATCTAGCGTATAAACATCGCGGCAAGTAAGGCGTGCGCTATTATTAAATTCATCCAAGCTTACTTCACCTTCAATGATGAGCAGTTGATCTTCAACTAATAAAGGTCGGTATTTGTTATAGGTGTCGGAGAAACACACGACTTCGGTTTGTGCGCTGCCATCATCCAGAGTAAAGATTGCCATACGATCACCACGTTTGGTTTGTCTGGTGCGCACGGTGGTGACAGTGCCAGCAATGCGTGCCGTCTGATGCGTGCCAGGATGTAATTGGCCAATGCGGCATGTGGTAAACTGCGTTAATTCTTTCAGAAAACGATTTAAAGGGTGACCACTCAAATAAAAACCCAGAGTTTCTTTTTCGCCTTGGAGTTGAATAATATCATTCCAGGGTTCAGCCGAAATATAAAGTGGGCGAGGAGCATCTTGTTCATGCATGCCGAGTAAATCATGTTGGCCATAAGTTTGATTATGCAAAGCTTGTTCGGCATGTTGCAATGCGTCGTTGATGGATGCCATCAGCATGGCGCGATGTGTACCTAAGGAATCAAAACTGCCACATTTGATTAATGCTTCCAGCACACGACGGTTTACTTTGCGCAAATCCACACGCTGACAGAAATCAAATAAATCCTTAAATTCACCATTCAATTCACGTGCTGATAAAATATTTTCAATGGCTGCTTCACCAACGCCTTTAATAGCACCTAATCCATACATTAAATGCTGATCATCGAGAACCTGAAAAAAGTATTTACTCTTGTTGATGTCAGGAGGCGAAACATGGAGTTTTAATGCGCGACAGTCATCCAGTAAGATAATTATTTTTTCGGTTCTGTCCATATCCGAAGATAAAACAGCCGCCATGAAAGCAGCAGGGTAATGTGTTTTAAGCCAGGCTGTTTGATATGCAATTAAGGCATAGGAAGCAGAGTGGGACTTATTAAATCCATAGCCAGCAAATTTTTCCATCAAGTCAAAAATAGAATTAGCAAGCTCAGACGAGACCCCATTGGCAACGGAACCCTTACAAAAGATTTCGCGCTGTTTAGTCATTTCCTCGGGTTTTTTCTTACCCATCGCACGACGTAAAATATCAGCGGCACCCAGTGTATAGCCCGCCAACACTTGCGCAATCTGCATCACTTGCTCTTGATAAACGATGACCCCGTAAGTCGGGCGTAAAATAGGCTCAAGTTTAGGATGCGGGTAAATAACTTTTGCGCGACCATGTTTACGATTAATAAAATCTTCGACCATCCCTGATTGCAGTGGACCCGGTCGAAATAGGGCAACGAGGGCGATTAAATCCTCGAAACAATCGGGTTGCAATCGTTTGATCAAGTCACGCATACCGTGAGATTCAAGCTGGAAAACGGCTGTGGATTGACAGTTTTTTAATAAGGTGAAGGTGGCAGGATCATTTAATGGTATTAGAACAATGTTTACCGGCTTTTCATTTTTTCTATCCAACTGATCGTCGATTA
>CAYUYG010000115.1:0-5842 GCA_964449125.1 uncultured Coxiellaceae bacterium
AAATGTACTGTAATAAGCAATGATGGAGCCTTGTTCACCGCAAGCTTCGAGCAGAGCAGGGATGAGCGTCGGGCGCGGATCATCAGCTGTATCATGCAAAAAAGCTTGATGAGTGAGCTCACTATCAGGTGATGAGAGGCGATGTACACTAAATTGAAATGGAACTTGTTGATAGGGCCCACACCCTGGGTAACAGGGAATGGCGGGATTAATGGTTTCAAAATCCAAAAATATTAATGGATAATGCCAAGATGCCAGAGCGGTTTGAATACCAGGTTTATTAAGATAGCGTTCGCCTGTTTTTAAACAAGTGATTATTCGTTCTTGTATTTCACTTAAATCGGTAAGACGCTCATCCTCAGGATTAAGAATACCTTCGTTATATAAATCCCATTGTTTTTTGTATATACCAGGCAAATTGAAAATACTGAAAGTGGGAATTTGTTTTTGTTCCCAGCAATGAGCTTTAAAACCACATTCTGTTGGCTTAATGCAATATTCGCCAATATCAGTAGCGGGTAGTTGATCTTGTCGCAAGCATTGAAACAATTCAGCAATCTTCGGTTGAATGGCTAAATATTTTTCGCGAATATCAGCGGTGATATCAACGGTAGTAAATAAATTACTAAGATCTGGGAAGCGGCAATCTGGATTCAAGTGCATAATGTTAATTTGTTCTATTGGCAAACCACTTTTTGCGAATATCCAAGCTTGCAATCCCGCATCATCAATATGCTCTGGTTTTACTTTGGTTGAAGATTTAACTTCAATGATCCGCCAGCGTTTGCTAACCGGTGAATATTGCAATATGTCTGCGCGTGCATAACATCCCATGTATTCAAAAGCGGCTTCGTAAATCAGTGGCGTGCCATTTGTTAATAATTCACGGGTACGTGTTAATGCGCCACTAAAATCCCAGGGTTTGTTATCCACCAGCACGCCGCCTGGATAATGGTTGCGAGCTTCATTGCCAATCCGATTGCCTTGATCAAACAAAGCTTGCGTTTCTGCTGTGATCGGTGCCTCTAATTCGGGTTGATGAATGGTTAAATAGAGGCATTTTTGACAACGATAGCCTTTAAGAAGTTTAGTTTTACTGAGTAACTTGGGGATGCGATTCATGGGCGTTATCATAGCAGAATTTTGTTTATTGAAACAGGGAATGGCGTAAGTTGCTAATTAAGCCAGTGCTAGGCACAATGAATCTGATTTATCAGGAGAACGAGAGCATGCATGGAAGGCAAATTGTTCTAGATACGGAAACCACGGGCTTGGATTGGAAAGCAGGCGATCGTCTGTGTGAAATAGCCTGCGTTGAGTTGAGCGGCCAAAAATCTGGTCCACGTTATCAGCAGTATCTTAATCCCAATCGCGAGAGTAGTCCTGAAGCATTTAAAGTACACGGATTATCAAACCAATTTCTCGCAGATTATCCGTCATTTTCTGCGATTGCTAGTGAGTTTTTAAAATTCGTCAGCGGTGCAGAATTAATTATTCATAACGCGCCCTTTGATGTGGGTTTTATCAATAATGAATTAATCGCAATCGGTAAAAAACCTTTAACATATTATTGTCCAAGCATTATCGATACCCGCGTTCTGGCAGCTTCACGTTTATCCAGAACACTGGTAATGGAAAAGCTTATTGAGAAAGGGTATCAGGAAATAGTGAGTAGCCTTAAGTTTTGGCCCAATTCATTGGATAACTTATGCTTATATTATGGCGTTAGCTTGGAGACGCGTGCTCAACATCATGGCGGCTTAATTGATTGTGAATTGCTAGTCCAGGTTTATCATTGTTTAATGCAAGAAAAATTTGGACTGACTCAACAATGTGATAAGCATGCGATCAGCGCGTTACCGCTGACGGGTTTTTTTCAAATACAATCGTCAACTGTCCAATCACCAAACATTGTAATAACGCCACCTTTGCCGGCAAAGGGCGTTTCTTCTTGATCAGTGGTTCATCTATAAATAGTGGTCGTTTTTTCTTTTTGTTTTTGAGTGGGGTTGGTAGCGGGAAGCATCAGTGATTGTGCTTCCTTATTCATGGATTTAATTTTACTGGCTTGCTTGGTAAACAAAACACTTTCAAAAAGTACACCGCCCATGATTAGAAGCGCTAGACTGCAGAGAAGTGTTATAAGATTGCTTTTCACAACATGACCCATAATTAAGTTTGAAACAATACTATAGACGCTAAAATAAAATAGCAATCGCATTATTTGCAGTAAATAAGCTAAAATTCTAGAGACCAAGCAATCTAACACATTAAGGGAAAGTCATGAGCAGCTATATAAAATTAAAAAAAATTTTTCAGCGTATCTCGCAGTTACATTATATACAGCGACTTTTGATGTGGGATGAGGCCGTCATGATGCCAGAAGGGGCTGGAGCTGTGCGCGGTCAGGCATTGGCCACGCTTAATAGTACAACGCATAAAATGTTAATTAGCAAACGCACACAACGATTATTAAATGAGCTTAAAAATATCCCAGATTTACCGGCATGGGATATCGCTAACCTGATCTGGATGGAAAAAAAATATCAATCCGCAGCGTGTATTAGTTCCCGGCTCATGGAGGATTTAACGACAGCAGCCCTAGCTTGCGAGCAAAATTGGCGAAAAATGCGAGCACAAAATAACTGGCAGGATTTTTATCCGTATTTGGAAAAAGTATTTCATCTTACCCAAGAAATAGCTAAACGCCGGTCAGATGCATTGCAATTAAGTCCGTATGACGCCATGTTGGATGAGTATGCGCCAGGCTTTAATCAGCATAGTATTGATTTGATTTTCACCGGCTTAAAAAACAAATTACCGGCATTAATTCAAAAAATTACACTTAAACAGCAAGCTGACCAAATTATTAAGCCGGTCGGGCCATTTGGCCTGGAAAAACAAAAACAATTAGGATTGAGCGCGATGCGCGCTTTGTGTTTTGACTTTCAACACGGACGACTTGATGTGAGTCATCATCCGTTTTGTTCCGGCGGTCCGCGTGATGTACGTATGACCACACGTTACACGGAACATGAATTTCTGGGATCGTTATTTGGTATTTGTCATGAAACAGGTCATGCCTTGTATGAGCAAGGTTTGCCTTTAAAGTGGATTGATCAGCCTGTGGGGCAAATTCACAGCATGGCACAACACGAGAGTCAATCTTTGTTGATCGAAATGGAGGTGTGCCGATCACTGGCCTTTAACGAATATTTAATTACGGATGTGCGTGAGCAATTTGGCGAACAATCGGCATTTACTGCAGCTAATTTATATAAATTATTAACGGAAGTCAGGCCCGATTTTATTCGTGTTGATGCGGATGAAGTGACCTATCCCCTACACGTGATTTTACGTTATGAAATAGAAAAAGGTTTATTTAATCACGAAATAAGTTTGCGTGATTTGCCCCAGTATTGGGATGAGTCTATGCAGAAATATTTAGCGCTTTCGACAAAAGATAATTACCGGGATGGAGTAATGCAGGATGTTCACTGGCCATCGGGTGCATTTGGGTATTTCCCTGCCTATACATTAGGACGACTGATGGCTTCACAATTTTTTGCAGCGTATAAACAGCAATCACCTCATTATGAGGACGATTTTAGACGAGGTAATTTTAAGCCCTTACATAGCTGGTTAAAAGTGAATATATATGAACAGGCTTCTTTTCTATCCACCAATGAACTTTTACAAAAAACAATGGGTAAAGCACTGGATCCAAATTATTTCCTTCAACATATCGAGGCGCGTTATTTGAAAAATTAAAAAATATAATGTTATTTTGCTACTCTATAAGTTAATTGCGTAGGAGTGATAAGGGGTTGCGTTTTGGCAGGCTGTGTTTTTTCCGATGGAAACAGCGTAGTCTGGCTATTTCTGGCCAAAAAGGCAGCCGACCTATTATTAAAATAAAATGAAAATTTAAGAGCGGGTTGTTTTAAGAATTGTGTATCAATGCAGATGCAGCTGTGGTCCCGGCTCATTGCTTGCACTTTGACGCCGGGTAGATCGTCGAGGCAAGTAAATCGTTTAAATTCATTTAACCAAGTGGCGACGTTTGCGTTTGAAACTTTAATATAAAGTGGCTCTAGAAGTTTAATTTGGGAATTAATCAGCGCTAGTTGCTCTCTTAAGAACTGAATTTGCTGATCGCCATTATATTTTTGCAGGAAATTAGTATGCTGAGTTGTCAATGTGATGCCAAGAATGCTACGCAAAAAACTTTTTACGGAAAGAGCAGTGCAACTTCCAGCTGTTTGCATAAATTCACGTCGATTGGCTACGCTATAATTAAAATTGTCACGCAGTTTACAGGGATTTGGTACGTTATATTGAATTGGAGCAGGCCAGGGTTGACCACTTAATAGGGTAATATGGGTTTTTAAACGTTGCCATTCTTTAGCTTCTCTACTTTCGGGTGGAGAATACGTCAGATTATTATTCTGCTTAGGACTTGTTTGTACGCGTCGATAAAGCATGATTTGATATTCAGTCTTTAATAAACGTTCGATTGTGAGTGTCATACGTGTTTGATATTCAAGCGGAGAGCGAAAAGGGTCAATATCACAGGGTGTAATATTGTCGTCTTGAATAATGCTTGGATATATTTTTGTTATGTACGTGCCGCTGCAAGTATTCTCAATAAGATTTCGTTGATGACAACCCGATCCCACATTATTTTCAATTTTAAAATAATCATAATGGTGAATTAAGTTGGAGTTTTTAGTGTATTGCCCATCAGCAGTAACACCTATCTTAATAATTCTTGCTATCGCAAAATGGTCTACTCGACCGCCGCAAACATAGACAATCTGATCTGTTTCAGAATGCATAAAACCATTAGGGATGAAGCGCGGTGTATGATTGTGTTTCGAAGTAGGTCTTCCAATTGCACTGCCATAAAGCATTTCATAATTTCTTTGCTCGATCATGTCCAGGCTGTGGCGTATTTCATGATCTGTAACCTCAGACAACAGCGGTTTTTTATCGTTAGGACTTTCCGTATAAATTGTGGATTCAAGAAAGTTATTTCTTAAATTCAAAAATAGGCCCGTATTATAACTTAAGCTGTGGGTAATCTGGTCCTTGTCATCGTACGTTGCTAACATGGCCGCAGCGGCACGTAAGCCGACATATTCAAGGTATGATAAATAAGGTTGGGATAGGGTTGTATAAATTTCCAAACTCATTGAATAAGCATCCATGGCTTAATGCAAACGCATGTGCGTTTCTGAGTTGTGATTATCTGATGAGAGGTAATGTAGTTTGTTTAGTGTGCTACGTAGCTGAAGTTTTTCTATTCGCTTTAACAATTTCTCAATATAAAATTTTTGTTTATGTAGTTCATCGAGATCATTTTGGAAGGTAGCAGTGGCAAAAGTAGCTTGATGAAATTCTGATAGGAGCTTATGAAGAAAACTGAACCGTACTTCAATGGAGCGTGAGTTTGTTAAGATATCTCGACTAGTTCTTGGCGATAAATGTGAAAATTGAGCTAGGAATTTTTTTTGCATTTCTTCATTAACAAAAACTAAATGCAATTTACCAGGTCTATTGAGTCGCTGGGCCTGAGTAATGTCCAGTCCCAAGGTATGAAAATAGCTATTCACATATTTTTGCGATTGAATGACACTTTCATTCCCGCTAATTGAGGGGTTTAGTTTTTGCCAATCAACTTTTAATTGTTGGCAGAATGATTTTAAATTTCTGGTCGGAATATTAATGCCTGCGGGTAAGTTTGTATTAAAATATGCACCGCGTGCTTTAAGGCGCTTATTTAACCGTGGAGGTAACCTATTATTGAGTGGTAAAAAAGTAGCGCTGGAAACTGGCCCTT
>CAYUYG010000116.1:0-5827 GCA_964449125.1 uncultured Coxiellaceae bacterium
GGTTACGGGCAGGAACGAATTGAGAGTAACAATAATCCAATTTATTTTAAATCAAGTTCACTTCCATACGATGTGCCAGCTAAATTAATTAATTACCGCAATGATACAGTTGAATATGATAGCCGCAAGGGTGAAGTTACTTGTAATTATCGCAGCGATAGACCAAATGAATCAGCTTTTGCTGTTTCATATGCTTTAACAAATGCTAGGGGCGGCAATGTAGTTGGTCAATCCAGTGACTCTATCGTGATTTCATTACCCGTTGGTTTTCGCGCTTAGTTGGGTCTTGCCTCGCGCGGTTTTGTGCCGCGCGAAGTAAGGTATGGCTAAAGTTGTACGGAATAAGCTTCCTGCATTTTTTCTTGTTCATCTGATGCTTGCCAATAAAATAAATTTTTATCCAGCGTGTCGCGAAAAATGTTAAGCAACAGATTCGCAGGAAAGGTATTTTTATTAGATTGATAAATTTCCAGGCCATGATTGTAAGCATGCTTGGCATAAGCAAGCTTATTTTCAGTGTTGCTGATGTCCATTCGTAATTGTGCGCAACGTGGATGGTTTTTTAAGTCTACGTGTTGCTCAAACAAAATACCAAGATGGTTTGCAATATCTGAAATTTGATTTTCTGCGGCAATACGTGTTTTATCATCATGGATTAATTTGGCTTGTTCGGCAGCACGGCGTAAATTCATTACCTCTTTTAATGCGGTTTGTTCATAAACGACATGCGTATTGATTTCCTGAATCAGGGTTTCAAATAACTTGAAACGCTTATCCAATTGCGTATCAATTTGTTTTTGGTTATGGCGTGCATTTTCAAGTTGGGTCATTAAACGATGATAAGTCAGAATGAAATAGGCAGTGATGGTTGCAATGATAATCAGCACGAGCAGTGACATGTTAGCTAACCTCCAATTTAGGCTAATCGAGTGGAGTATAGCACGAGCTGATAAAATTCAGGAATGTGCGATTAATGATGGTTTGATTTTGGATTAGGATGATTACCTTCACCTTCACCTTCACCTTCCCCTTCAGTCTCATCTTCATTTTGCTTGGCAGCGACTTGTTGGAACTTACCCTTTTCGACTGGTTTTTTATCCAAGAAAGAGGCGAGGTGAGGGTGTGAATCTGGCATGACGGATTGTGTAGCTGCCTTAGTTAAGGGCGATGAAGCGGGTTGAGCTTGCAAGGTGCTTAAGATACTGGTTTCTGAGTTATGTGAAACCATGGTTTTTTTACTAGCATTGGAGTGAGTTAACGTGCCAGATTTGTTTTTATTAAGCTCATTATAAAGCTCAGCCTTTATATCTTCAGGAGTTTTGGGAGAAAAAGGACTGAATAGCGGTTTGCCACGAATTTTTTTACTGGTCCAGTTGGCAAGGCGACCTGCCCAGCGCAACGGATTAAGACCAACTGCATCAACGCCACCATAGATACCGATACCTATCAGGATACCTGTACCTGCTGCTGAAGTGACCCCGCCAAAAAGAAGACCAACTGCAATCGTACCGACTACGTTCATGGCGATAACGTGAAACCCTTCCGCGATTTGACCGTTACGTTTGCGTTGACGATTAGTCAGCATGGTCAGCCGATTAATTCGGTCATCATCCTTAAGAAGATTGGCATCTTGCGCAATTTCCGCGCGAATTTTTTTTATTTCATTGGCATCTTTCGCGCCTTGCCCAAAGAAGCGATCATAAATGGATAGGCCTGTTCGCCAGACACTTTCCACTAATCCTTTTGCTGCACCGATCATCATGATGATCGGGGCGGCCACGGTAATTAGGCCCACTGCGGCAACGAGGCCGATGGCTGCCAACGCAATACCACCAAATCCAAATAATATTCGGGTTGCGCGGGATAAATCGTTTTCTTTGCTCCATACCAATCCATAAATGAGGTTGAGTAGATGGATTGGAAACCCCAGCGCCGTAATAAATAAAGATAAAAACCCCAGGTTAGATTGAATTCTTTCGATGGCAGGAATAAATGTTTCCGCCCCGCCAATGACCCAGGATATACCCTGTGTTGCGAATTCGGATTCACTGACCCGCTTGGCTATTCTTTTCGGTTTATACCGGGATTTTTTATCTTTATTATCATTATTGTGTTGCATACTATCCTCGGAAAGGTTTCACTAATAAAATTATAGTGTATAAAGCTGATAATAATATTAAGGTGTTACTAGACCAATAAAAGCTAATAGTCTGAAAAATAAAGGTATTTCTTATGTCGACTAAAACGATCAATTTGACTCCCGCGCTTTATGATTACTTATTGAAGGTTTCTTTACGTGAGCCGGCCGTATTGCAGGAATTACGCGAAGAAACGTATCGCTCAACCAATTTCAATATGCAAATTTCACCCGAGCAAGGGCAGTTTATGGCATTGCTGATGGAATTGCTGAATGCGAGAAAAACATTGGATATTGGTACCTTTACAGGCTATAGCGCCCTGGTCGTGGCACTCGCATTACCCGTTGATGGTAAGGTAATTGCCTGTGATGTGAATACTGAATGGACCGACATTGCCAAACGTTTTTGGCAAAAAGCAGGGATGGCTGACAAGATCGAATTACGTATTGCACCTGCGCTGGAAACCCTACAAAGTTTGCTTGATCACGGCGAAGCGAGCACCTTTGATTTTGCTTTTATCGATGCAGACAAGGCGAATTATGCGGACTATTATGAAAAATCGCTGCAATTACTACGACGCGGCGGTTTGATTGCGATTGATAATGTATTGTGGGACGGCGACGTGGCGAACCCAACCGTGAATGATGCCCCAACACGCGCGATTCGTGCCATAAACAGCAAACTACTCAAAGACGAGCGCGTTACACTCAGTTTATTGCCGATAGGCGATGGTTTGACGTTGGCAAGAAAGCGCTGATAACATTGGGCCCGCAAGAAAGGCGGGCTTAGTCCAACTATTCATTTTTTCCCAGGAGTCGGTGGGAAAATTTCTCTATCTAATTCTTCAATTCTTGCTTTGATAATTTTGCATTCTTCATTTATTGCAGCTAATTTTTTTGCAGGTTTTTTACATTCGTAATCCTTCTCTGAGCGGAATAAACACATTTGATAGTCAAAGCTGCGAGTAAATTGTTGTTGATTGCAGTTACTTAAATCGCGAGTTAAAAGTTTACGTTGTGTAATTCGATCTTTGTGTTCTTTTGCTGCGGCTCCACGTCCCCACATAGCTTTTCCTTGTTTATAAAATTTAAGCGTCCGCATTATGTCATAAATCAGAAAATTTTAAACTCTGGGAATATCATGTTGAGCAAAGAGGTGATCAATCCATAAGTGACTGAGTCGTTCCTGCAGACGGTTTTGGAATTGCCGCGCGTCGATGTGATCAACATCAATGATTTCGAGCGGCTGATCTTGCCAGGAGCAGGCGAAAACCGCTTTAGTACGTTGTCCAGTTTCCGGATCAATTTGCCATTGCAAGCATTGAGCGCAAACGCCTTTTAACATGCACTGCATATTGCCGTAAACCGAGCCGTAAATTTTAGGGTTTTTGAGCAAATGTTTTTTAAGGATGGATTTGCTGGCAGCTTGGAAATGACGCAGTATGTTGGCATCGCCCACCACGTAAGCGCGATCAATGTTTGCAAGCGGCACCAAGGCTGACTTTCCTTGGTGGTTTGCATAATGAATCAAGGCGGATACTGGATCATCACTGCTGATTGAGCAATCCTGTGGACGACGCGCATGAATGAGTTCGCCGTTTTTAGTGCTCCAGATAATGGTATCTGCAGCAGCTTCGAGTTCGTCCTGACAATAGACGTCGTCTTTATTATTAAAGTGGCCGAGATAAATGACATGATTGCCTGCTTCACGTAATTCAGGTCCGTAACTGCGTAAGAAGGCGAAACTAATATGATTGCCGATGATGAGTACGGTTTCTTGCGCTTCAGGCACTTTGGCGCGTACACCGGTGGGTCCCATTAAGGAAACTGGTTCACCAGGTTTGAGCGTGGCACAGAGACGAGCAGTGGGTGTGTTTTCGAGGACGATAAAATTGAGTGTCCCTTTATTTTTATCACATTCCGCAGCAACTAAGGCAAGGGGTTCCATTTGCAATAAAGTATTGCCAATGTGTGGTGCAAAGGTTTCAAAATTTTGTAAACGATAAACTTGACCGGGTTTAAAATGCTTGGCAGCAAGCGGTGCATGGATAGTTAATTCGAGTACCGTCGGTGTTTTGCGTGCAATATGTACGAGATGTGCACGAAACAGCGTATTCATTTTTTCAGCAAATTGTTGGTACTCATGGGCATCGCCACGTTGCTGCAATTTGTTTTTCATGAGCGCGAGAATTTTAGGATAGGTGCGCATGCCGGAGGCGATAGCTTTAACGACATTACCATGAAAAACCGGATGCGTATCACCGATTAAACTGACGCGATAATCTTGTTTTTGATAAGACGTAAACGGACCAAAATGCGGTTCCTTGCAATGCTCCAAGCCTGGTGCAGCGAGAAGCGTGCCGTCTTCATCTTCATAATGCTGATATTGTAAATTCAACCGATTGAAAGTGCCGCGATGTTCAAATTCATAAGCCGTATTCGGTTGAGTGCCGGTGGCAACTAGAATCGAGAGAGCGGGTAGGCGTATTTCTTCGTTCGTCGTCGTCCATTCTTTTTCAGCATTACGCACGCGCTTTTTGCAAATTAAGGCGGCACTATGCCCGTATTCATCGAGTTCCGCAGCAGCCGGTTCCATGCCTTCGAGATAATAAATGCCTTCCTGTAAGGCTTTTTGTAATTCTTCATGATTATTAATATATGCAGGTGACTTTTGCATTGAGCGACGATAAGCAATGGTGACGCCGCCCCATTCGCGTGCCAGTTTGATAAAATCAGGCTGCATGCGTTCGGCTTTGGCGCGGTCACGTTCAGCGCGAACAGCGCGGCCGTGTTGTAAATATTCATTGAGAATAACGCGTGAGGCAGGATCAAGCTGCTGATCAATGACAGCAACACCATAGGCTTTCACCAATATCTCGTAGCGTTCCAGAATTTTTTCGACTTGACGAATATAATAAGCCTGAATTTCAGTGGCGGTATCCACACCGGTTAAGCCGCCGCCGATGACGACCGCGGGTAAGCGCACTTGTAAATTCGTTAAGCTACTGGTTTTGGCAGCATTACCTAATTGCAGCGCCATTAAGAAATCATTTGCTTGGCGCATGCCAGGTGCCATGCTGCCTGGAATGGCTAATGCTTTGGGTAAGCCTGCACCAACAGCCACTACAAAATGATCGAAACCCATGCTCCACGCATCTTCGATGGTGAGCGTCCCCCCAAAACGTACGCTGCCAAACACTTGAAAATGCGGGCGCCGTGACAGACTGAGATAAATTAATTTTAGAAAATTTTTATCCCAACGTACGGTGATACCGTATTCTGCAACGCCGCCGAAACCGGCCATGATGCGTTCATCGAGTGATTCTTTTAAGTCGGCGAATTGATAAATAGGTTCATTAATTAATTGCTGCGGCAGTGGTTCGATTTTTAACCCATCGAAGCCAACGACGGCAAATCCTTCCAGTAGTAAATGATGAGCTAGCGTGAAGCCAGCCGGGCCCATACCGGCAATCATTACTTTCAAACCATTGTAGGGTTTCATTACCCACTGTTCTTTACGTAAGGGATTCCAGCGCGTGAGTAAATCATAAATTTCCACGCCCCAAGGTAAATCCAGAACGTCAGTGAGTACGCGCGTTTCAATTTGGGGGATATTAACGGGATCTTGTTTTTGGTAAATGCAGGCTTTCATGCAGTCATTGCAAATACGATGTCCTGTGGCAGGGCACA
>CAYUYG010000117.1:0-5813 GCA_964449125.1 uncultured Coxiellaceae bacterium
ATTCGGCCTCACACAAAAACTGAGGTTGTATCATGGTTAAATTAGCCGAATTGGAAAAAAAGCTTTTGCACTATACAGGCAAAGCGATCGCTGATTTTAATATGATCCAACAGGGCGATCGTGTGATGGTGTGTTTGTCCGGGGGTAAGGATTCGTTTACCTTATTGCGTATTCTGACGCTGCTGCAGAAGCGTGCGAAAGTCCGTTTCGAAATCTTCTCGTTCACACTGGATCAGGCCCAACCAGGTTGGAATGATTCAGCCTTGAAAAATTGGCTAACTGAACATCACATTGCGTATGAAGTGTTAACGCGTGATACGTATTCAATTGTCAAAGAAAAAATTCCTGAAGGACAAACGTATTGTTCGCTTTGTTCACGTTTGCGTCGCGGTATTATTTATCGCTATGCCGAAGAAAAAGGGTTTAACAAAATCGCGCTTGGCCATCATCGCGATGATTTAGTGCGTACCTTGCTGATGTCAATTTTGTATAACGGCGAAATCCGTTCAATGCCGCCGAAATTATTAAGCGATAATAAAAAACATATCATTATTCGTCCGCTCGCTTTTTGTCAGGAAGCGGATATTGCCGCATTTGCAAAAGAAATGGCGTTTCCGATCATCCCTTGTACCTTATGCGGTTCGCAGGAAAATTTGATTCGCAAGCGGGTGAAAGGTTTGATTGATCAACTAGCACTCGACAATCCAAAAGTTCCGAGTAATATTTTACATGCTTTAAGTGCGATTAAACCCAGCCAGTTAATGGATAAAAAATTCTGGGACTTTAAGGGTTTGGAAAAGCAACGCGGCACAGCTGAAGTCGACACTGAAGAAAGCGAAGGCGGTTGTGGAATGGAGGTGTTTAATTTTTAATTTTTTTACAGGGAGTACCCATGTCAAGTACACGACTATTAAAGCAAAAATTGTTGGAAAATGGAAAAAAAATGAGCTTGGGTTTTGCAAGCAGTGTCGTTATCTCCAATGTCGTTCAAGCTGAATCTCAAGCAATTCAATATCGTGCTGTTAAATTAACCGCCATGCTAGGCATAGGCAGTTTTATTATTAATTGCGTCAAGTCGACCATTAATGGGGAAAAACTCTGTCAAAATCTTTGCACGAGTTTAGCTGTTTCCCAAAATCCCCGCGATATTTTACGCTTCGCTAAAAAATTATTTAGCGGCGATACATCCAATAGCAATCTTGATGCAATATTAAATGATGGCGCGCATTTAACTGGCCAGCGTATGACAAATAGGCAAAAAATAGAAGGTCGTTATATTGCTGGTACAGCAACGGTTGCCTTACGATTTTTGTCCTTGTTAGCCGAAGATACTGCTTCGGTTTTATTAGGGTACGCCGTGCTACACGGTTTAGGGCTTAATTATATGTCTAAGGAATTAGGTGCATCTGTAACGCAAACTTTATTTGCGACTACCTTGACAGCAGGTTTGGAATTGGCGAGTGAACAAATTTCTCATAGGATGAAAAAATAAAAAGAGAGGGAGGCATCATCTCTTCTTGTTCAACGAAGAGGGGTCAACTTCTGTAAAGATGGCCTAGATTAGTTTTAATCCGGCCATCTATCTTTAACCTAACTTAAGATGGGCGCTATTGTCTGGTTCACTGGCTATTTTTAGCTGGGGGATTTCGTCTTTAACACGTGACCAAAAAGATAAAATATTTGCCGTCACGTAATTTTTTGTGGAGATAATCTCTGCTATTTTTGGATGAAGTTGAGCAAGTTCCACATCTAAACTATCCGCGACTTTTTGATTAAGTTGCGCAACATCCAAGTCTAATTCGGTAGCGAGGAGAATAGGCCGCTCGTTTTGACCCATTAATGGCTTAAGATTCTTGTAAAGCTTGGCAATTTCTTTTTCTTTGTTTGAAAAAATGAGGATAACATCAGAACTCTCCATGATTTCTTTAGTATTGCTGGGTCCGGTATTGAGAATATTTTTGATATGGGTAAAGAATGGATCAAAATACACGCCTACATCAAAACACATAAGCCCCAATCTAGCGATCACCGCTTTATGTATATCCAGTGCGGCGTTTCCTTTGGCATTTTCATAGAATAAAGTGGCAAGAGGGGCTTTATCAAAAGCCGCTTTAAATTGACGTCCGGTTTGGTAGGCGGAAGGTGTTTCAATTAAAGTAATCTTTTTTATGGCGTTATCCGATTTTTTTACGGTAGCAAATCTGTTTTGCATGTCATTTCCTTTTGCGTAGTTACATCATCACGCAACGTTGTTTGTCTTCGGGTTTAAACTTTTTTGAATATACGACTGCATTATCTATATTATTTTTTATTTGTAACCAAAATTCCATTGCTTCATGTTTATCCTGAATAGCTGAAGAAACCACAGAAAGAATATTATTTTCAAGGTGGTCAGGATTAAGAAGTGAGGACGTGGCCAGAATAATAGCGGGTAAGGGACCTTCCCCAATTAATTGGTGCACATCTTCACAAATAAGCTTTATTTCTTCTTGTTTATTGGAAAAAATTACGATGGCGCAGGAATTGTTTAATTCACGACGAGTATTTTCTGGGCCAGTATAGGTGGTGATAGCATAGTCTTGGAATAAGTGATCAAAATAAGGGCTCACATCTATTAGGGTCAATCCTAAATCAGGAATATGCGTTTTATGGACATCCAGTCCATCTTTTAAAATATAGAATAAGGCGAGTTTTTCGCGCAAAAGGGATAGTTGGCAAACATTTTGTATTATGCTCAAGTCCATTTCTTTAGTCGCGGAAGGACTGACAATACAGGTGACTTGATGTCGATTGTTTTCAGTAAAACGAAGTGCTTGATTCATCATCTCTGTATTAGACATGTTATCAAGCTGCAGTTTGCTTTTATAATTACCATTAAAAAGACTGACAAACTCTTGTTCTTCTAACATTAAATACCGGGCTTCCATTCGTATTTCCTTTTTAAGAAAGCGTTACATCATTAGGCAGCGGCTGTTTTTCTTTACTTGTTTAGTGGGTGAAATAGCTGCCAACGTATCAATATGATCTCTGATTTGTTTCCAGAAATTAAACGCATCAACTCTGGAGTCAATGCTGGTTTTAACTTTGGCAATAATATTGGCATCAATGCTGATATCAAATTCATTGTCTTTAGAGGAAGCTAAAATAAAAAATGGCGGCGTTTTAGGTTCAGCTAAGTCCTTTATAGTATCACTGACTAATTTCGCTTCTTGAAGATCATTAGAAAATATAATGATAGTAGACGTTTTTTGTAACTTTTTTTTCAAAAGTTCCAATTCACCTGCTTTGAAGACGAACAAACCATCAAATAAACCATCGAGTGCTAATGTCAAATTTCTGCAAACCAATTGAAGACTGGTAATTTCAAAAGTGTCAGTAAATAAACGACCGGTGGATTGTACGGCAGTGAGTTGGGAAGAGATAAGGCGGCCATGTTCACGATGGTTAGACGGGCAGAATATATAGCCAATTTGATAGCGAGATTGCATGGCAAGCAATTTTAATTGTTGGGCGACATTATCCTCATGTAGGTTACCGCTGGTTAAGCGCTCACTATAATTGCCATTGAAATGGATTAATTCAGGTAATAAACGCGATTCCATTTTTAAATCTCCCAATAAAAACGCGATGATACTGTGCTGTGCAATGGGAATCTATTGGAATTCGTGGCACGCACTATAACTATGCGGCTCTTACAATCTAGAGAAAAAAACAAATAGGTAGCGGCATTAAAAAACCGGGCAGGTGTGCCCGGTTTCAGGGGAGTTAATAATTTTTGTAAAATAATTTTACTAAACTGCCGGTTCTTCTTTAAATTCCAGCTCATTTTTTAAGGTTAAACTTTTTTTTTCCTGTGTTAGACGTGCCACAAATGGAATACAAACAAACAGGAATATGCCAGCGCCGATTGCACTCCAACCTAGCATGCCAAAAGTGTGACTATAACTAGCATTGGTAATGAGAGGGTCAACGGTATCCCCTGCACCAAGTGCCATTTTTGAGAAGTGATCCGAAAGAATAGCGGAAATACCGGTAATCATCATCCAGCTCCCCATCATTAATCCGCGTAAGCGCAGCGGTGCTAATTGTCCCACCATGGCATAACCAATTGGCGAGATAAATAATTCCCCGACACTTTGCAAAATATAGCTCACTAATATCCAATTGAAGCTCACAAAGCCTTGCGCATTAGCGAGGCCAATACCGACAGGTAGAATAGCAAACGCAATACCGATCATAAGCAGTGCAAATGAGAATTGCAGCGGGATATTGATATTAATACCGCGTTCGCGCAAGTGGGTGAAGGCAACACTTAACAATGGGCCACCAAAAATAATCACGATGGTATTGATGTTTTGTACCCATTGCGGCGCAATGAGCAAGCCCAAGAAGTGACGATCCACATTACGTTCGATAAACAGGTTTAAACCCATCGGCGCTAATTGATAGAGTGTCCAGAATATCAATGAGGCCAGTGCGAGAATAATATAGCCCCACATTTTCTTTTTCTCAGCTTGACCAGGCTGGCGTATAGCCAGTGTCATAATGAGTGCAAGCATGGCTGCACCAATAATGAGAATAAGTTGATTGCATAAAGTGGTTTGCTGTAATAAGCCCCGAAGCGCAAAGACGAGTAATACGATGGAAGCCAGTCCGATTATTCTGCCTTTTTTCTTTGCGGCAGCATTGGCATCAACAAATGTTGTGTCTCGGTCTTTTAATATTTTCCAGTTATACAAGGTTAAAACGAGCGCGATTAAATTGCCGAGCGCGCTTAATAAAAATAATTCGCGGTAAGCATGCATCAAATGAAAATAACCGCCGATGGCAAACCCGACAAAAAATCCGATGTTCATGCCGCTATAGTTCCAGAGGAAAGCAGCTTCACGACGTTTGTCGTCAGGTTCGAATAATTGCGTGACCATGCAATTGATGCAAGTGACGTTTAATCCACTGCCGCCCAGAAACGCTGATAAGCCCCACAATAGGTAGGATGTATCGGGTACGGAGATAAGCACACAGCCAAGCACCTGTAATAGCATGCCAATCCCAAACAAGCTGCGATAGCTTAGGTAACGTCCTCCAATATAACCACCTAACAAATGCAAAAAGTAATTTAAGGCGACAAATGAGCCGGTGATGCTGGTAGCCAGCAGATCGCTCATGTGTAAACCTTGGGTGGCATAAAGGATAAGAGTGGAATAAAGAACACTGAAACCGAGGGTCGCAAAAATCTGAATAAGAAATAGTGCGCCGGCGCCTGTAGGCATAACATCTTGATATTTTTGGAAAAAACTCTTCTTAGTCTGCGTTTGACTCATGTATTTATTCTCCGCAACGCGAGTGTGTGATTAATCAGTACCATTTTTACGCTTGAGGATCGGAGGTTAGGTGGGATGTGGTCTCAAGTAAGAGTTTAACCTCGGTATCAAGCTGTTCAAGAAGAGAGGATGAATTAACCATTATATTATTTTTTATTTCTGTTTCAAGACGTGAAATCACAACTTTTAATCTTTCTAGCCCGGTATAGCACACAGCACCGTGTAGTTTATGCACCTGCTTTAATAATTCGGAATAATTTTGTTCGCTGTGCAGGCGGTTAAAAGTGACGAGATTGGTAGGTAAGTCCTTAATAAGTAAAGCAAGAATTTCTTCGGCCAATTCCTTTTTATTGCCAGCAAGCTTGATAGCGAGGTTCCTGTTGATAACGGCAAGCTTGTTGTTTTCCATAAATACTCCTTACGTTTTTTGAAACACTGCCATGGCCTCGATGGGTGGTGTGGGGGGGAACATGTTCATTATGCCTGCCTGTT
>CAYUYG010000118.1:0-5806 GCA_964449125.1 uncultured Coxiellaceae bacterium
AATAGGTTGCAGTGATTTTTCATTAACGGGTCTGGCTTCCTACTTTCTTAAAACATTTAATCCTGCTGGTCATTTTGGCATAATTGACGCACGTAAATCCTCACCTGTCTGACGAGGTTTTTCAAATAGAGTAAAGTTTTGAGCACCCTGTTGCAGACAGACAATATTCGCACGTTGTCTTTGTAATTCGCGTATTTTTTCTTGATCTTTTAATTCTTCAGCCATTTTGTGGCTTAGCAATTTCAACTTTTCTGATGTTTTTTCAAAACCTTTTATTTCTTTTTTTAGCCTTTTCTTCAAATGTGAAATGTTTTTTCGACTAGCATCGATTGTCACTTCATGTTCGAATGTTAAAGGAGCTGGATTAAGCGTCATGCCAATGAATGCTTTTAATTCAGCATCTATTTGTAAACCATTGGCATTGTCTCTTTTGAAATTACGGTAATTTATTAATTCTTCTAAACTCAATTGCGGCTGTTTTAATACTTCCAAATGAATTGCTAATAAAATTCTTTCATCTTCTAATTCTGTTAGGGAAAAGGCAGGATTTAATCGCATAAGATCGATGAATGCACGACTGAATTTTTGATAGGCTGAAACATATAATTTACAATAAAAGTCCTTTTCTTTCTGTGTTAGGAAGAATTGATTATCTTTATTATCTTCTTTCTCACCTTCTTCTGGTTCGCCAACAAATCTTTTTTCATCACCCTCCAAAGCAGCTAAACCAGCAGCGAGTACACGCAGAACTTCACGTTCCTGCGGTGATTCTTTTTCTGCCCTCAGACTAGTAATCTTGATTCTCATTCGTGCCAACATTGCCCGCCACCTCGTTTTTAATACAATTCAGATAGAAGAGGATGATAATTGAACAACTATTATAGGGGACAAAACTTAATGTATTATTAAGCAGTTAATGCTTTCCAGGCATGCTCAATAATAGTGGCAATATCGGGATAATTTACTTTCCAATCAAGTACTTGGGTAGCCAATTGGGCATTCGCAACTAACACGGCTGGATCACCTGGACGACGCTCACTATATATAAGGGGAATCGGGCGTCCTGTTATACGGGCAGCGGTATCGATAACTGACTGAACTGAATGACCTTGGCCGGTCCCTAAATTATAAATACCACTCTTGCCCTGAAAGCATTGTTGCAATGCCAAAAGGTGAGCGCTGCACAGATCACTAACATGCACGTAATCGCGCACGCAAGTGCCATCCGGTGTCGGATAATCCTGACCATAAATAACCATTTTATCGCGCTTACCTTCCGCTACTTGCAAAATGAGGGGAATTAAATGGGATTCGGGATCGTGTCGCTCACGTAAACGACCCCTAGGATCGGCACCCGCCGCATTGAAATAGCGTAATAAAGCATACTGCAAGTGATTGGCCGCAGCATAATCTTTGATGATTTCTTCCACCATCCATTTGGTGCGACCGTAAGGATTAATAGGCGCGATGGGGTGCGCTTCATCGATGGGGGTATAACGTGGCTCACCATAGACTGCAGCAGAAGAAGAAAAAATGAACTGGCGAATATCATGTGCCAACATGACATCCAGTAAATTTAAAGTGGCGGCCACATTGTTCTGGTAGTATCTGGCCGGATCACGCACTGATTCCGCGACTTCAATAAACGAACCAAAATGCATAACGGCTGTAATCGGATATTTTTTGAAAATGGCATCAAGCAATGTCTTGTCGGCCATATCGCCTTGCACAAATTCGCAGTCGACTGCATCGCGGTGGCCTTTGCTTAAATTGTCCAATACGATTGGCTGATAACCCGCCTCCTGCAAAGCAAGTACCATATGCGAGCCAATAAACCCCGCGCCTCCCACGACTAATATGGACTGTGCCTCAGTATGCATTGGGACTAATAAAACCTCTAAAGAAAGTTAGCAAAATAATTTTCAAATCAAATCCTAATGACCAATTATTAATGTAATACAGATCATACTCAACCCGTTTTTGCATTTTTAGCAAAGTATCTGTTTCGCCGCGCCAGCCATTGACCTGCGCCCAACCGGTGATGCCGGGCTTCACCCGGTAACGTTGCATATAGGTATAAATAGAATCTTTATACAATTCATTATGGGCAAGCGCGTGTGGACGCGGCCCGACAATGGACATCCGTCCCTGCAGCACATTGATAAACTGTGGCAGCTCATCCAGACTGGTGCAGCGTAAAAAACGACCAAATCCAGTCACACGCTTATCATGCGCCGTTGCCTGTGTCACTGTGCCAGCTTCTTCATGATGTTCAATCATGGTGCGGAATTTATATACCTTAATAATGCGACCATCCCAACCTAAGCGCTGTTGTTTAAAAAAGATGGGCCCTTTGGAGGTGAATTTGATGCAAAGCGCAATGATGAGTAGCAGCGGACTAATCAGAATCAAAATGAGTGCGGCCAGCACACGATCTTCCAGTGCTTTCACCACCCGGTTGACCCCCATCATCGGCGAGGAACGAATATTTAAAACAGGAAAACCGGCCACTTCGGTAATGGAATGATTTAATAAATCTAAACCAAAAATATCTAGCACAAAACGCGTGGTGATCGTGTGATGACGGAGTGTGTGCAGCACTTCCTTAACACGTGCTTCTGCCGCAAACGGCAAGGCCAGCCAAATTTCATCAATCGCTTCTTCTTTCAAAAACGCGCTTAAATTTTCTGGAGTCTGCCTAACCGGAATATGATGAATGATAGACGGTTTCGTTTCAGCGTGATCATCTAAAAAAGTGACGATGCGAAAACCAGTCCATAAGGCTTGCTGCACGGTTTCGGCAAACTTAACCCCCAAGTCTTCGGCACCCAAAATAGCAACGCGGCGTTCATTCCATCCATGCGTACGCATGAAACGCAACCATAATAATAATGTGAAGCGACAACTTATGAGTAATACAATGGCAAACGCGATCCATAACATAAACCAGGTACGAGAAAAATCACCGCCACTTTTGGTAAAGAAAGATAAACCGGCAAGTAAAAAAGCAAGCAAACACACTGACTGCACTAAATTAAGAATATGTTTAATGATGCCTTGCCCCCGCACGGAGGCGTATACATTAAAAAAAGTAAACACGAGGGGTGTGATTAAAAAGGCAATCATTAAGGCAGACAGATAAGCAGACGTAACTACAAATGAATCAAAACGTACAATATAAGCCAACCAACCAGCGAGAACGATCATCATCATGTCCATGCCGCGTACCAGCATTGACAATGCGCGCGAATATTCTTTTAGCAATCCTTTAGGCAGCATAGTTATCCTTTTCTGTCTTGTGGCCATACACTAATAAAGTTAAACTGGGGGTCATTTTATATGATTAAGTTAGCTATGAAAATCGCGATTATTTGTGATTGGCTAGTTGTCGTTGGTGGTGCTGAGAAATTTCTCGGCCACTTGTTGCACTGTTTTCCTGACGCTGATTTGTTTGCGGTCGTGGACTTCATCGATCCTGCACAACGCGCTTTCTTATTGAATAAACCGATTAAAACTACTTTTATTCAACGCCTGCCCTTTGCAAAAAAACGTTATCGCTCGTATTTACCTCTAATGCCACTCGCCATTGAACAACTCGATGTATCGCAATACGATGTTATTCTTTCCAGTTCGCACGCGGTTGCAAAAGGCGTATTAACCGGCCCCGATCAACTGCACGTCAGTTACGTGCATTCACCTATGCGTTATGCCTGGGATTTGCAGCATCATTACTTGCGCGAAACCGGTCTAGATAAAAAATTACAAGGTTATTTGGCACGCTGGTTTTTACATAAGTTACGTTTATGGGATTTGCGTAGTGCGAATGGCGTAGACTATTTTATTGCAAATTCTGATTTTATCGCACGTCGTATCCATAAAACCTATCGCCGCCCAGCAGAAATTATGTACCCGCCAATTGATACATCGCAATTCATTCCAAGTGCCTTACCTAAAGAAAATTTTTATCTGACGGCTTCACGTTTTGTTCCCTATAAAAAAATCGATTTAATCGTCGAAAGTTTTCAAGCCATGCCTGATAAACAACTTATCGTCATTGGTGATGGTCCAGATACAGATAAAATCAAAAACAAATCTGGAAAAAATGTCCAGTTACTCGGCTATCAACCGACGAATGTGCTCATTGATTACCTACAACGTGCAAAAGCATTTATATTTGCAGCAGAAGAAGATTTCGGTTTATTACCACTTGAAGCACAAGCCTGCGGCACACCTGTCATTGCTTACGGCAAAGGCGGCGCTTTAGAAACTGTGCGTGGATTACCGGATAACTATCCAACTGGTGTTTTTTTCCCGGAACAAACAATGTCTGCGTTAATTGAAGCCATTGCCTTATTCGAAAATAATTCGCAATGTATTACTCAAGATCATTGTGTACAACAAGCTGCACGTTTTAATCCACAACAATTTCAACAAAAATTAAAACAATTTATACAAGACAAATGGCAACAACACAAAGACAGGCCGTATCGACGCACGTCTAATATTGTTTGATCATCCCGTGCATGCTATTCTCACGCGCTTATATGTGTATGAAATGAAGCATGATGCCTATGTCGACAGAACAAGAAGTTACCGTTGCACTGGAAGGAACCGCGACTACACCTCGCGTACACTCCGCTAATCGCATTATTCCCGATCAAAAAATTCTAGCCTGGAATGATTTTAAAGAAGGCATTCAACATTGGCGAATATGGTTAATGCTGGCGTATAAAGATATTAAACTACGCTATCGCCGTTCCATTTTGGGACCTTTTTGGTTAACCATTAGTATGGCCATCACCGTTTATTCCATGGGATTTTTGTACGGACATTTATTTCATATCGCACTGGAACATTACTACCCTTTTCTAGTAGCAGGCATGTTAGGCTGGTCACTGATTTCGACCATCGTTTTAGAATTTACTGATGGGTTCATGACATCGGATGCATTGATTAAACAAATCAAACTGCCGTTTACACTTTATATACACCGTATTGCAGCACGAAATATCATTATTTTCTTCCATAATATTTTTGTTATTGTTCCTATTCTGATTATTTATCATCATTACGTAAAAATTAATCTCTATATGTTATTGCTCATACCTGGCTTACTACTTATCTATATTAATGCTATCTGCTACGGACTTGTGCTCGCCATGGTGGGCTCGCGCTACCGTGATATCTCGCAAATTATCAAAAGCCTTATTCAAGTCGTATTTTTTATTACACCGGTTATGTGGGCACCTGAAGTATTAGGTCCGCAAAATCATTTAATTGTCGATTTAAATCCGTTTTACTCCTTTCTGGAATTAATCCGCGCACCTTTATTGGGTGGCATGCCGAGTTTAAAGAATATGTTAATGGTGACATTTGTCACGGCACTGGGTTTAGTTGTAAGCATGAAATTATTAATTTCTTACCGGGCGCGTATCGTTTATTGGATATAAATAAAAACAGGAATGAGCATGGCACGGATTGAATTAGCAAATGTTTCAGTAGAATTTCCAGTTTATAACATTAATGCACGCTCTTTTAAAAAAAACTTTCTACGCTTAGCAACTGGCGGCAATGTCTCTAAAGATGTGCATCAACATATTGTAGTGCGCTCTCTCAATGATATCAGCTTAACCATACAACACGGCGATCGCGTTGGCTTAATTGGACATAATGGTTCTGGGAAAAGCACATTCCTGAGATTGCTAGCAAAAATTTACGAACCCATTAGCGGACAAGTGCAAATTGAAGGTCGTATTTCACCAATGCTGGATTTAATGCAAGGCATTGAAGCAGAATTTACTGGTTA
>CAYUYG010000119.1:0-5796 GCA_964449125.1 uncultured Coxiellaceae bacterium
CAGCAACCGTCGCTTCTCGCAATTTAGCAAAATTAACTTGATGGTTAGCAGGCACCACAACCATTGCCAATTTATCATCCAATTTAACGACCACTGTTTTAGCCAATTGCTTGCCTGAAATATGGGCTGAGGCGGCAATTTCTTGGGAAGTAAATGCTGGGGAATGACTCATTGCAACGTACTTGATGTGGTGGCTATCGAGGAATTCTTTTAATTTTTTGACCGGCATAAAGCTCTCCTTTCTTATTCCTACCGCTTTTCATTATTATACCGCTTTGCAAAACCATTGCGTTTTTCTTGGAGTTAATATTTAATGGCGCTTTGTTTTAGAAATGAACAGGTTAGCATGCAAGCTAAATTAATCGAACATTTTAAAGCCGAACGGTGGCTATACCTATTCATTTGCTGTCATTTAATCCTCTGGACAGCGGTACCTGCGCTAGTACGGCAAAACCTGCCGTTAGACGCTATTGAAGGCACCATTTGGGGCCATCAGTTAGAGTGGGGATATGACAAAAACCCCTTTTTAAATGGCTGGTTAACTGCATTAGCCGTTTACTTAGGCGGCGCATCGGGCTGGATGATTTATCTCTTCAGTCAATTATCTGTCGTAACGGCTTTCTGGGTGGTCTGGAAATTAGGCAAGCAAATATTGACGCCTGCCTACGCCTTCCTTGCGGTGCTATTACTGGAAGGCATTCAATATTACAACTTCCATGCAATCGATTTTAATGACAATACCCTCGAGCTCGGTTTATGGGCGCTAACAATCTATGCCTTTTATACCGCGCTCAAAAACCCTAGTACACGTACCTGGCTTTTAACTGGCTTATTTGCTGGCCTTGCCATGCTAGCGAAATATTATACGGCCGCCTTGCTCGCTGCGATGGTTCTATTTTTATTTGCACGTCCTGAGAATCGCAAACAATTACAAACCACCGCCCCTTATTGGGGATTGGCCGTGTTCTTTGCGCTGTGGATACCGCATATCCTCTGGCTGTTCCATCATGATTTTGTTACGGTCACGTATGTATTTGAACGTGCTAGCAGTACACCCAGCTGGACGAACCATTTCTTTTTTCCCACTCAATTTGCTTGGCAGCAATTACAGGCATTTCTCCCCGCATTGATTTTATTTGGTTTGTTATTCATTGGTAAAAAACCCCGTCTGGTTGAAAGCAAAACGTCTATCTCCAGTTTTGATAAGCAATTTTTGTTATATGTGGGTCTTGGACCGTTTTTACTGACAGCTTTACTTTCTGTTGTACTCGGCATTAAATTGCGCGCAGGCTGGGGCATGCCCTTGCAATCCTTATGGGGATTATTGCTGTTTGTTTTTCTGCAACCAAGACTCTCGTTGACTAAATTACGTGTATTTATTAGCGGGGTGGCCGTTTTGGTAAGCGCCATGTTAATTGGCTATACCTTTTCGCTCGTCGATTCATCTGACCCTTCCACGGCGAATTTCCCCGGCAAACTGGTTGCACAAACACTGACGCAGCAATGGCGTGACAAGTATCATACAGAACTTGCCTACGTTGCTGGTTCACGCTGGGTAGGTGGCAATGTTGGTTTTTATTCAGACGATCATCCAGCGGTTTTCATCGAATGGAACAAACGTCACGCCCCTTGGATCAATGAAACCGATTTACGTCGACACGGTGCGATTTTCGTATGGAGCATCACTGACGATGAAAGTATGCCAACTGATATTCAAGAACGGTTTAAAACTTTACAAAAACCGCAAGTGTTAGAATTTGCTTGGCAACGTAATACGCATAAATTATCGCCAATTAAAATTGGCGTCGCGATCTTACCGCCTGCCACTTAACATCGGCTTCGCGTGCGACAGCTGGTTTAAAAAAACGTAACTCGTCGCATGACGCACTTCTTTGTAATGGCTGCGCGTGGCATCGCGTAATTAATTCATTGAAATTACCCTGTTCATTTTGGCTTGCCGATATGATTTGCCTTTGATAATGAGTATTAACCGCTATTTTCTGCAATACAAACCCATTCAATAAATTTTTCTCTGCCATTTTGGCGAGTCCCATCCGCAAATAAAAATCATCAAGCAAGGAAAATAGATACCAAACATAGCGTTTATTTAACAAATCCAAACCTTTTAATAAACATGCCATAAACTCCACGTGATAAGCGAGGCTGACATCACCGGTTATTAATTTATTAAAAATAAATTGATCGAGACAGTCGTGATTTCGTAAAAATTGCAGTGTACTTTTAATCTGTACAGCATAAAACGCATGCTGACTGAGTACTAATAGTGTTTGTGTCGAAAAAAAATCGCAGCCATTAAAAACTGGCAATACTTCCGCTAATAAGACGCTATTATTTCCCCACAAGATTAAATCTAAATTATTATGCGACATCAATTTTCCATCTTGAAATTTCGCCAAACTTAGAAACATTTTATAAATAAATGAGAAATCATCTACTCGTCTGATTAAGAGCGTCAACAATTCATCACTCAATAATCTGTATTCCGCCAATAAAAAAAGACAAGACGTCATCTTTTCAACTTGAAGCGAACTGCCAATTAATAACGAAATAAACTCAAGCAGAGTCGAGGTAATTTTAATTTGGCCTGACAAGTCGGTTAACAAAGACAAGAATTGCTTAATATCAGGCAGAGAAAACCCATTCAGCAAACCCAGGTTCTTTTCATTAAGAAGACCCAACGGCCTGAGGTTTTCCACCAGATCAAGAAAACCGTATTGATTAAACAATTTTCTTAGCTTGATTAAAACAGTATGTTTGGCTAGCGGGGGAAGCAGGGAACATATAAACAGAAAATCCGGAAGGCTTAATTCCTCAGATCTAATGGGATCGGCAGGACGGCTTAAAAACTTTCTAATCTTGGTAAGCGCCGGCTCTTCCGCCGACAGACTATCCAATTTTTTTTGCCAGGAGTCATCGTACTCCTGCACAATTTTTTCGATATCGTGTAGATAAATTCCCCACATGCAAAATCCTTTTGCACCGTGATGTTGCTCCGCTTACGCGAAGTCCGCTTTAACTAGGATACCTTAAATATCGCCTGTATGGCGCTTGTCGCCTGATTAATGTCCTCGGCCGTCGTAAAACGTCCAAATGAAAAACGCACCGAACTTTTAGCCTGTGCATCGGTCAATCCCATCGCACGTAACACATACGAACCTTCCGTCCCTTTGCCCTGACAGGCAGAAGCAGTGGATGTGGCAATCATGGGCAAACTCGCCAGTATCGCCTCTGCCAGCATACCCTCAAAACGTACATTGAGAATATGGGGAACAGTGTTCGATATATCACTATTTAATGAAAAATTCTGAATCCCCTGTAAATTTGTCAGGAATTGGGTACGCAGTGCCTGAATACGTTGTGTATCAATCGCTCCTTCTGCAGAGGCGAGTTCGAATGCCTCACCCATGCCGACAATTTGATGCGTTGCAAGTGTACCGGAACGCATGCCTTGCTCATGACCGCCGCCATGAATAAGCGGTTCAACCCGCACTCTTGGTTTTTTGCGCAAATACAAGGCGCCAATCCCTTTCGGACCGTAAGCTTTATGAGCACAGAGTGAAATCATATCAATGGGAATTTTTTGGGTATCCAGCAACGCCTTACCGGGACTTTGTGCTGCATCCACGTGGAATAAAATGTTTCGCGCGGCCGTTCTCTCTGCAATAGCCGCCAGGTCTTGCACTACGCCCGTTTCGTTATTCACCTGCATAATAGAAACAAGTACCGTATCTTCGCGCAATGCCGCGTTGAGCTTATCTAAATCCAATAAGCCATTCGTCTCAGGCGTCAGGTAAGTAACGGTGTAACCTTCCTTTTCCAAATGCTGACACGTATCGAGCACAGCCTTGTGCTCAGTTCGCATGGTAACAATATGCCTACCCTTGCGTTGGTATAGCCGCGCAGCCCCTTTCAAAGCCAAATTATCCGCTTCTGTCGCACCGGAGGTCCAAATAATCTCACTGGGATCTGCATTCAGTAAGGCTGCGACTTGTTCTCTCGCTACTTCAACCGCTTCACGGGCATGCAACCCGTAAGGATGCAAAGAAGCTGGATTACCAAAGTTACCGTTTAAGGTCAGGCAATCCAGCATTTTCTTGGCGACACGCGGATCAACTGGGGTAGTCGCTGCATAATCCAAATAAATAAGTTTCATAGCACCTCTCAGAGTGCCTATAAAGTAGACAAATATGGAGTGAAAGTCAAAATTTACGGGCAGCCGCATTTGAGCTATTCTGAGTTTCACTTGTGTAGGAGAAAACAATGAATAAGGTGCGATCCAGCTCCCCCTCTTTTTTTTGGTTATTAACGGGACTGTGCCTATTTTACCTCGTTTTTGAATGGTTTTTTAATGCCTATACGATGCTCTCAGTCGATGAATTCTGGTTTGCCCATCGTACTTATCAATACAAAGAAGGGCTGCCCTACCGTGACTTTGCGCCTTATAAAACTGTATTGGGCTATTATTTTTTATTGCTGCCGATGCTGATTAAGCAAAGTGTTTTTCAAACGCTGATTACCATAAAAAATGCTGTCACCGTATTGAATGCCGTGATTGTATTTGGTGGTGCATACTGGCTTACGCGTTTTTTTTCGCGTTCCGCCGTCCTGTTGAGTGTCGCCGTACTCCTATGCTCCGAAACTTTTTTATCTTATTCCACCAATATACGGGTCGATTTACTGGGTTATTGGTTCTGTTTTTTTTCGCTGTTATTTCTGCTCGAAAAACGATTTTGGCTGGCGGGATTGTTATTGGGTTTTGGCTTTATGACTACGCAGAAATGCATCTGGTTTATCGCCGCAACTAATATTGCTTTATTAATAAACGGCCTCTTGATTGATCGTGATAAAAAAACATTATTGCATTGTATTGCATTAAATATGGCAACCGCCTGTCTCATCGCTGTGTATCTTTTAATTTGGTCGCTCGTCGCAGATTTTTCTACTGTCATGCACAGTGTGTTTTTTGAAGCCTCAGCCATGTATCGCCTCGACTGGTATGATGCTGCCCGTAAACTCTATTGGACCATTATTACGACCTACAATCCCTTGTTATTTTTATTATGGCCGTGCACCTTATTAAGCTTACTGATCAAAATGAATAATGATACTAGCTACTCGTCACGCGCGTTGGTCACTGTATACGCTTCCGTCATCCTGCTCTGCCTCCTCCCTTATAAACAAGTATTTCCTTATTACATGCAAGTCACGATGCCGGTGTTACTGGTTTTATATGCTGCTTTTTTCACGTGGGTATTGGCGATATTTAATCCTGCCACCATCATCACTCGTCAATCCTATCTATGGTTATTTGTCGCTACTTACATTGTTGTGTTACTAACTATCATTTCTCTGCTGAGCTTGCCCGCAGCTTATCTACTCGTTTGTCTATTGCCATTTTTGTTGGCACTCAGCATTCGCTGGCGATCGCGGCACGTTATTATGACATCACGGAATCTGTTTTTTCTCACGATATTGTTTATCGGCTTGCTGTATCCCGCTATTTTATTCGGCCAAAAAATTCTGGCTAATAATGGTCGTTATCAAAAAGCCACGCTTGAATCGGTGCAAACATTATTAGGTAAGGATTCGGGATATGTGGCAGGAATTGAATTGATTTATAACAAAACCCAGCCTATCCCTGGATTGCGGCATTTAATGGGCCCGGCGATTGCCTATCTTTATCATCCCACTCTGTCCATACGTGATGTTATGCTGCCTTCATTGTATGAAGATCCAGCAGCGACAACTGAAACCATTATTGCGGCACTAGAAAAA
>CAYUYG010000120.1:0-5787 GCA_964449125.1 uncultured Coxiellaceae bacterium
GGCATGAATCAAGCCGGAATCTCTGCGATTGTTTAAGTCGATTTGCGTGACATCACCCGTCACCACTGCTTTAGAATTAAAACCAATACGTGTCAAAAACATTTTCATTTGTTCGACGGTCGTATTTTGGCCTTCATCCAGAATGATGAAAGAGTCATTCAAGGAGCGACCACGCATATAAGCCAGTGGCAGCAATTCGATGACATCTTTTTCAATCAATTGATTAACCTTCTCAAAACCCATCATTTCATATAGCGCATCGTACAGCGGACGTAGATAAGGATGTACTTTTTGCGCAATATCGCCCGGTAAAAAGCCCAGCTTTTCACCTGCTTCCACAATAGGACGCACAAGAATGATACGGCTCACACGTTCCGATTCGAGTGCTTGTACGGCACACGCAACGGCCAGATAAGTTTTACCCGTACCAGCAGGCCCGATACCAAAGTTAATATCGTGTTGCAGGATGTTTCTGATGTAGTGAACCTGGTTTTCGCCGCGGGCTGTGATAACACCTTTTTTAGTGCGAATTTCCATGTGTGGTTCCTGTTGGCTGTTGGAAAGCGGTTTCTTGCCGACAGTTTGTAAATACAAATGCACTTCCTTGGGTTCGAGTGTATTCACTTTTTCGGTCTCGCTATAAAGGTTGTTGAGGGTATCACACGCCTGTTTAACTGCATGTCGCTCACCAATGACGGAAAACGTATGGCCACGTTGTTTAATCATCACGCCAAGGCGTTTTTCGATTAATTTCAAATGTTCATTGAGTTTGCCACAGAGGTTAAAGAGTCGGTGATTATCTTCGGGTGCCAGCGTTAAACTTTCGGAATAGAGAAGTGTATTCAACGTTATATTTTATCCTCATATTGCCTAGATAACTTAATTATAGCCGAAAACCCGCCTCATTTTTCCAGAAATATTTAAATTTCTTTTGTAAGCGCTCAAAAATCGATTAATAATTATGCGTTAATTCAATATGTTGGTGTTTAGAGTACTAACTCACCCAATAACGAGCTGCGCAATGCTTTGGTAATCTTGACGGGAACCAGTTTTCCGATCAAAGCAGCATCCCCAGTAAAATTAACAATTCGATTATTTTCTGAGCGTCCAGTCATCTGTGCCGTATCTTTTGCCGCCTGACCGGTGACTAATATTTTTTGAACGGTACCGACCATGCTTTCACTGATGCGCAAACCATTTAATACCAAACGTTCCTGAACAATGCCGAGACGTTGTTTTTTTGTTTCCATCGATACATCGTCAGGCAATTGTGCTGCAGGTGTACCAGGACGAGGGCTATAAATAAAACTGAAGGAGTGATCAAACCCGACTTCATGAATAAGGTCCATGGTGCGCTGAAAATCATCATCGGTTTCGCCGGGAAAACCAATAATAAAGTCGGACGAAATACTGATATCAGGCCGCGCCTTGCGCAATTTTCTAATCTTAGCTTTGAATTCAAGGGCGGTATAACCACGCTTCATCGCTGCTAAAATTCGGTCTGAACCGCTTTGCACTGGCAGATGCAAGTGATTAGCCAATTTGGGAATGTTGGCATAGGCATCAATGAGACTATTTGAAAAAGCGAGTGGATGCGAAGTGGTAAAGCGAATGCGTTCGATGCCGTCCATGACACTGACATACTCAATTAATGCAGCGAGGTCTGCCGTTGTCCCTTCGTGCGTAGGGCCGCGATAATCATTCACATTTTGGCCTAGGAGGGTGATTTCTTTCACGCCTTGTCCAATTAATGTCGCGACTTCTGCGAGGACATCATCAAGTGGACGGCTGATTTCTTCGCCGCGCGTGTAAGGAACGACACAGAAGCTGCAATATTTACTGCAACCTTCCATGATGGTGACAAAGGCAGTCGGCCCTTCTGCCTGGGGTTCAGGCAAGCGATCAAATTTTTCAATTTCAGGAAAGCTGATATCAACGACGGCGCGTTGTTTAGATTGACGCTCAATCAGCATGTCGCCCAGGCGATGGATGGTTTGGGGTCCAAAAATCAAATCAACAAACGGCGCACGTTTTAAAATGGCTTTTCCTTCCTGGCTCGCGACACAGCCGCCGACGCCAATGATGACATGCGGTTTTTGTGCTTTCAGCGCGCGCCAACGACCGAGCTTAGAATAAACCTTGTCTTCAGCTTTTTCTCGAATCGAACAAGTGTTGAGCAATAAAACATCAGCCTCATCGGGATTGTCTGTTTTAATCAGTTTATGCGATGACATGAGGACTTCAGCCATTTTGCTGGAATCGTATTCATTCATTTGACAGCCATGGGTTTCGATGAAAAGCTTCACACGCTTCATACCAATACATTAAAATCAGGCCGGTATCATATTCAATTCTTGACTATAAGGCTAGTTAGCTGATGGATGAATCCTTAATACGACGTATCGAAACCTTACATTTGACCGCTATCAAGCGACATATTTTTCTATGCTGTGATCAAAACGTACCCAAATGCTGTGATATGGCAGCGGGTATAGAATCTTGGGATTTTTTGAAGAACCGACTTAAGGAATTGAATTTATTGTTCGAAGGCGGGATCTATCGAACCAAGGTAGATTGTTTGCGGGTTTGCCAGCAAGGTCCCATTGCAGTCGTTTATCCCGATGGTGTGTGGTACCACTCATGCACACCAGCTGTGTTGGAACGCATCATTCAAGAGCATTTGATTGGGGGCGTGCCGGTTGCCGAGTATGTGCTGGTCAATAATGGTTCAAGCAAATGAGTATTGCCCGTCTCTATCAAGCGACTCCACTAGCCGTCCAAACCACTATTCGTCTCGATGAGCGTGCTTTCCATCACGCTGCGCGGGTTTTGCGAGCGAAAATTGGTGACCAAGTTGTGCTATTTAATGGTGAAGGCGGTGAATATACCGCCATCATCCGACATGTCGATAAAATAGGCATGGAAGTGGAGGTGATCGCATTCATGCCCCGTGATGTCGAATCGCCTTTGGAAATTCATCTTGCACAAGGTGTTGCTCGCGGTGAAAAAATGGATTTCATCGTACAAAAAGCGGTGGAATTAGGCGTGAGCAAAATAATTCCGCTATTTACAGAGCGCTGTAATGTGAAGCTCGCAGATGAGCGGGCGGGAAAGCGTCTCGCGCACTGGCGTGCCACGATCATGGGTGCTTGCGAACAATCAGGTCGTAATCGCTTACCTGAGATAGTGGAACCGGTGGCATTAAAAGATTGGTTGCCCACGGTGCAAACCGATTATCGTTTTGTCCTATCACCGTTTGTGCAAGATAAACTTCCTCCTACACTGAAGCCCAAGGCAAGCGTTGTATTATTGATTGGTCCTGAAGGTGGTTTGAGTCAAGCTGAGGTACAAATGTCTCAGCAAGCTGGTTTCACACCGTTAAATTTAGGTCCGCGCGTACTGCGTACTGAAACTGCATCGCTAGCGGCGATAAGTGCTTTACAATGCCGTTACGGTGATTTTGCGTAAACATTGACAGCTGTTTCCTATCAAGTACAATGAGCCCCCTTTTCAATATAGAGATGGTAATGCAATGGCAGATCAAATCGATATAGCAAATGATCTTATTGATAACGAAGTCTCCTTGGCTTTACGCAAAGTACGCCAAAACACGGGAGAAAAAAAAGAAGGTTCTAAATTTTGCATCGAATGCGGTGATGATATGCTCGAAGCCAGACGGCAATTAGGCTTTAATTTTTGTGTTCCCTGCGCAGCAGAACGCGAGCGTCGTCAGGCATTATTTGCAAATGAGTAATTTCCGCTAACAGCAGATTTAATAAAGAAAAACAAATATAAAAGGAATATTTCCCTAAAAATTCATTATAATAGAACTATAACGCTTAAAAAGGCACTTGCGATGGGCAATGGTGAAATCGTGGGGGAATATGAGCAAGCAATACACGAACTTTCTGAGCGCATCGTTGCGGCGCAAAAACCTATACGCATTTTGGATGCGTTAAAATGGGATGCCAGTATCGAAAGTTATTTTTTCCGACACAAATGTAAAAAACTTCCTCCCATCAGCCGGGAATATTATCTAGAAAAAAATCCTTTATCGTTTGATCCAGAAAAAAAGATTGCTGAATTTCATGAAATTGATCGCGGCATTCGGCGTAAGCTTGGGCAGTATAGCGGCGTGGGCAGTATTATGCAGCGCATGTGTTATGAATATTGTCGTGTGGTGGAAATGCTCCAAGCTCGCGGCACACCCCGTTTCACCGATATTTCTCAAGAATTGTATGGCAGCTCTGAAGATGCGTTCCATGTCGGTGCACCGACATTAAAAGATTTAGCTACCTTGGTGACAACAACCCTGTTGAATATTAAAGACCAAGTTAAAACAGAAGCCGATGAAGAAATTTATTCAAGTGAACAAGCGGTTGCCATCTTGAGCGAACGATTAAAGAGTTATTTTTCCGATGGTGACAGCATACGGGTGGAATTAAGTGATGGTATTATCGCTGATGCTGCTGCCGGTGCTGATCGCATTAAAATTCACGAGGGTTTACATTTTAGCGAACGTGAAATTCGCACGTTTGAAATTCACGAAGGCTGGGTGCATTTAGGCACAACCTTGAATGGTATGGCGCAGCCGATTTGTACTTTCTTGAGTAAAGGTCCGCCTTCCTCAACTGTTACCCAGGAAGGGCTTGCTATTATCACCGAGATTTTTACTTTTTCTTCTTACCCTGGTCGTGTGCGCCGTTTAACGAATCGAATTAATGCGGTGAGTATGGCGGAAGAAGGTGCAAATTTTTTTGACGTCTATCAATTTTATCGTGAACAGGGTATGGCCGAAGATGATAGCTTCCAATCTACCATGCGCGTATTTCGTGGTAGTACACCCGATGGTGGCCCATATACAAAAGATTTGTCTTACAGCAAAGGATTTATTCTAATTTATAACTTCATGCGTCTTGCGGTGCAGCGCGGTTTAGTCAAACGTATTCCACTGTTGTTTGTGGGCAAAACGACCTTGGAAGATTTGCACATCATCTCTGACTTGGTGGAAGAGGGCATTATTACACCGCCGAAGTATGTGCCACCACAATTTCGTGACATTGCCGCTCTGAGCGCGTGGATGGTTTATTCGTTATTCTTAAACCGTCTAGATTTGCGCCGTCTCGCGATTGATTTCAAAGGTATTCTGCAATAATTTTAAGTTCTGATGATTCTTCGAAGGAGATGGCATTGAGAGGAATGTAGTTTGGGCTTCGCGTATAACGCTCAACCCAAGCTTTGGCGAATTCTTTTCTCAAGAAGAAGCGTTAGCTAGCCCCTGCCTCTTTCTTTTTCATCATTGCGAATGCCGGTTTCGATAAACTTGATGATCTCGCCTGCCACATCGATGCCAGTCGTTTTTTCGATGCCTTCTAAACCTGGAGAAGCATTCACTTCCATAATAAGGGGTCCGCGATTGGAGCGCACAATGTCAATACCCGCTACATTCAAGCCAATGATATGGGCAGCGCGTATCGCCATGTTTCTTTCTTCATCGGTAATATCAACGGAGGTTGCAATGCCACCACGATGCAAATTAGAACGAAATTCTTCCGGCGATTTGGCTTGACGTTTCATCGCTGCGACAACTTTGCTGCCTACGACAAAACAGCGAATATCCGCTCCATTCGATTCTTTAATATATTCTTGTACCATAATGTTTACTTTGAGCCCTAAAAAAGCTTCAATCACACTTCTCGCTGCTTTGCTAGTTTCCACTAACACGACGCCAACACCTTGTGTGCCTTCTAAAAATTTAATGACCAGCGGTGGGCCGCCAACCATTTT
>CAYUYG010000121.1:0-5779 GCA_964449125.1 uncultured Coxiellaceae bacterium
TACCCATAAAACGCTCAATAGAGCCTAAAATCGCTCTATGGAGCATAACTGGCACCTTTTTGCTGCCATCTTCGGCGATATAGTAAGCTTCTAGCCGGTTCGGCATGGCATAATCTAGCTGTAATGTACCACATTGCCACATGCGACCGAGACAATCTTTGAGGTGAAATTCAATTTTTGGGCCATAAAATGCGCCTTCGCCCGGGCGAACTTCAAACTTTAGCCCTAGATTTTTTAGCGCTTCGCTCAAAGCTCCTTCCGCATTGTCCCATAATTCATCGGTTCCGATGCGTTTTTCAGGACGGGTCGCAAGCTTCAATATGATGTCATTAAAACCAAAATCACGGTAAGCAGCGATAACTAACTGAATAAAGCGCTCAGCTTCCTCTTGCACCTGGTTGTCGGTGCAAAATATATGACCATCGTCCTGCGTTAATTGCCTGACACGCATTAAGCCGTGCATCGCGCCAGTCATTTCATTGCGATGTACGCAGCCAAACTCAGCCAGTTTCAATGGTAAATCGCGATAACTCTTTAAGCCCTGCTTAAAGATCAATACATGGCACGGGCAGCTCATGGGTTTAACGGCAAATTCTTTATCTTCGGTCTTAACAGTAAACATTTCTTCGCCGAAATTTGCCCAGTGCCCCGACTTTTTCCATAATTCTAAGTCGACAATTTGCGGAGTCACTACTTCTTCATAACCATGCTGCGCAATTAGTTTAGCAATATAGTCTTTAATGGCACTGTAAATAGTCCAGCCATTAGGGTGCCAAAACACCATGCCAGGCGCGGTTTCTTCAATATGAAACAAATCCATGGTCTTTGCTAATTTACGATGGTCGCGTTTTTCCGCTTCTTCCAAGTTTTTTAAATATTCATCCAGCGATTTTTTATCTTTCCAAGCTGTGCCGTATACGCGCTGTAACATTTCATTATTGGAATCACCACGCCAATACGCACCCGAGACTTTCGTCAACTTGAATGCTTTTAGCATGCCTGTACTAGGGACATGCGGGCCACGGCATAAATCTGCAAAATCACCCTGCTGATAAATAGTCAGGGTTTCGGTGGCGGGAATATCCTGGATAATTTTGACCTTATAGTCTTCACCCAAGTCTTTAAAATACTGAATCGCTTCATCACGGGTAGCCACACGGCGTGAAACGGAAAAATTCTGCTCGGCCAATTCCTGCATTTTCGCTTCTATTTTTGCAAGATCATCACTAGAAAAAGGCTGATCATAAGCAAAATCATAATAAAAACCGTTTTCGATGACAGGACCAATCGTGACTTGCGCGTTTGGAAATAAAGATTTAACGGCATGAGCTAACAAGTGTGCCGTCGAATGGCGAATAATTTCCAGACCTTCTGGATCGCGGTCGGTAATGATACGTAAGCTCGCGTCGTGGTCAATGGTGTAAAACGTATCGACTAATTTATCATCCACTTTTCCGGCAAGGGCTGCCTTGGCAAGGCCTGCACCAATACTGGCAGCAACATCCTTGACTGTTACCGGCGCGTCAAAGTGTTTTTGAGTTCCATCTGGTAATGTAATCACGGGCATAGTCACGACTTCGTTAATATAAATAAAAAAGTCCCTCGCTGAAAACAGCAAGGGAGCTTAGAATCTGGTAGGCACGAGTGGGATCGAACCACCGACCACCACCATGTCAAGGTGATGCTCTACCACTGAGCTACGTGCCTGCAATGGGTGGTAAAGATACCTGTATCATTTGAAATTATCAAGCTATCGCAATGGAATTTTTAAGTTTTTTTATGAAGCGAGTAATCTGAGAGCAATGCTTAGGAACAAGGCTTTTATTGTTTTCCTGGCTGCTTAGGATTTATGGTCGGTGACTCATCCGTCTCACCATCAGATGACGAGCTCGCAGTCCAAAATCGATGCCTATCCGTTACCGGAATGAGTTTAACGGCAGATTCATCCGTAACGATACTATCTACGCCCATACCAACCTTTCTGCTCAAAAGTTCTAAAAAGTAATCGGTAAATTTATTCAGCGAGGCTTCATCAGAAAGTTGCCCCGACTCCGTCGCTCCATGAATCGTATATTTAAATTCATCCGCTGATCCCATCCATGACTTTAAAGCATTTTTAGTGCTTTCTTTTAAGCTTAAAAATTCTTGTGCAAGCAATTGATGAGCAGCAATTATATTAATAAGGCTGTTAAGAGATGCTTCTTTGAGAAGAACTATTTTAATTAATTCGCCTTCATTGCTCGATAAATTTGGCATTGTTATCGGTTTACCGATAATTTTCTCCATGAGTTCGGGCGTTTGCAAAATGATACGCGCAGCTTCTTCATGCGCAACACCCAAATTTTCCACATCCATTTTATCCGTTATTTGGTCCATCAGTCGCGGTGTCTGCAAAATCAATTTTGCAGCATTAAGATTGGCTTTTTGCATAGCAGTCAATGCCAAAAGCAGCCCTTCTTCCTGTGAAAATTCTTTCACCGTATGCACAATTTCTTTAAGTTCTTCGCCGGGGTTAGGCGAATAAGTTGATTTTAGACGTTGTCTTAAAATATTTATCCAGAGAGTGGGGTCGTTTGCCAATCGATTGGTCTGCGAACAGACAAGCATAATAATGGCTAATTCGCGGGGCGAAAGATAAGTTAGGATAAGTAGTTGTATCTCCTCGGGTACCCCTGCTAAAAAATTATTCGTATCAAAGTGAGACTTCATCATCTCCCCTTTTTTATTTTTATAATATCTTAAGAAGATTATAAATCATTCAAGAATAAATAGTTTTATAGTAATAAAATAAATCAGTTACGTAAGGCCACATCACGCAATTCATGGATTAAATCACGTAAACGCGCCGCTTCCTCAAATTCAAGATTATGGGCATGTTCATACATCTGGTTTTCAAGCTTGGTAATTTTCACCGACAAGGCTTCAGGCGATAATTTCATGTACTCACGTTTTTCTTCAGAAATTTTTGATTTAGGGAACATTTTGCCGCGCGTGCTATTTTCTGAATAAGCTCCTTCCATGACATTATGCACCGCTCTTTTAATGCTCGTCGGCGTAATATTATGGGCCTCATTATAAGCCTGTTGTTTTATGCGGCGACGTGCCGTTTCATCCATTGCACGCTGCATAGAACCCGTAATTCGTTCTGCATAAAGTATCGCCTTACCTTTGAAGTGGCGCGCAACGCGACCAATTGTCTGAATTAAAGAAGTTTCTGAACGTAAAAAACCTTCTTTGTCTGCGTCTAAAATCGCAACCAGCGATACTTCTGGTAAATCCAATCCTTCACGCAATAAGTTGATACCGACGAGGACATCAAACGTGCCGAGACGTAAATCACGAATAATTTCCACACGCTCAACGGTGCCGACATCGGAATGTAAATAACGAACACGCACATTATGCTCTTCGAGATATTCCGTTAAATCCTCAGAAAGCCGTTTAGTTAAGGTTGTCACTAAAACACGCTCACCGACGGCAGTGCGCTTATTAATTTCAGACAACAAATCATCCACCTGGGTTTTAGCAGAACGTACTTCAATTTCAGGATCCAGCAAACCTGTCGGCCGCACGACTTGTTCCGCAATCGTATCAGCCTTTTCCAATTCATATTTGCTTGGTGTAGCAGAAACATAAATAGTCTGCGGTGCACGCTCAGTGAATTCATCAAAGCGCATGGGTCTGTTATCCATCGCAGAGGGTAAACGAAAACCATATTCGACAAGGGTCTCTTTACGTGAACGATCACCACGGTACATGCCGTTTAATTGCGGTATGGTAACGTGCGATTCATCGATGACAAGTAAAGAATCTTTAGGTAAATAATCAAATAATGTCGGAGGCGGCTCACCTGGAGCACGTCCTGATAAATAACGTGAATAATTTTCAATACCCTGGCAATAACCTAATTCCTGCATGAGTTCCAGATCATAAACGGTACGTTGCTCAAGACGCTGTGCTTCAACCAATTTATTAAGTTTATATAATTCTTCCAGCCGCGTACGCAAATCGACGCGAATATGATCAATAGCCTGGATGACAGTCTCGCGCTTGGTAACATAATGTGACTTAGGATAAATAGTTAAACGCGGAACACGACGCAGAATTTCACCGGTGAGTGGATCAAAATACGCAAGATTTTCTATCTCATCACCAAACAATTCAATACGTACCGCTTCACTATCGGATTCTGCTGGATACACATCAATCACATCACCGCGTACGCGATACGTAGCGCGATGCAAATCCACATCATTACGTGTGTACTGTAATTCTGCGAGACGGCGCAAAATAAAACGTTGATCGACCTTATCGCCACGATCCAGATGCATCACCATGCTGAGGTACATGCGCGGATCACCTAAGCCATAAATTGCGGAAACCGTTGCAACAATAATGGCATCTCGTCGTTCAAGTAATGCTTTAGTTGCAGAAAGTCGCATTTGTTCGATGTGCTCATTGATAGATGCATCTTTTGCGATATACGTATCAGACGAAGGAACATACGCTTCAGGCTGATAATAATCGTAATACGAAACAAAATACTCCACCGCATTTTTGGGGAAAAATTCTTTCATTTCACCGTATAATTGAGCGGCAAGGGTTTTATTGGGCGCCAGGATAAGCGTTGGCCGCTGCACTGATTGGATGACATTAGCCATGGTAAAAGTTTTACCAGAGCCAGTCACGCCCAATAATGCTTGGTGCGCCAACCCATTTTGCAAACCATCGACAAGCTGCCTGATAGCAGTCGGTTGGTCTCCAGAGGGTTTAAATTCGGCTTGTAATTCAAAAGTCTGCGTCATGGGATAGAACTATCTAACCAATTTAATTATAATGCACGGCGTTTTACCGAAACCTAAAATAACATACTCCTGGGAGGAGTCATAAGAATGAACAAAACTTTAGCTCTGGAATTAGCTCAACGCGTCCAACGTATCAAACCTTCGCCGACCCTTGCCGTGTCAGCTCGCGCGGAAGAATTACAAGCTCAAGGCAAGCCCATCATTAATTTAAGCGTGGGCGAACCTGATTTTGATACACCCGAGCACATTAAAAAAGCGGCCATTCAAGCGATCCATGACGGCAAAACTAAATACACGGCTGTAGACGGCGTTAGACCTTTAAAACAAGCGATTGTGGATAAATTGGTTCGTGAAAATCAACTAAGTTACGACTTAAACCAAATTCTCGTTTCCAATGGCGCGAAACACAGTATTTATAATTTACTTTGTGCCGTCATCAACCCAGGCGATGAAGTTATTATTCCTGCGCCGTATTGGGTTTCCTATCCTGACATGGTGAAGCTCGTCGATGGCGTCCCCGTGATTGTCAAAACTGATTTTACACAACAATTTAAAATGACGCCCGCGCAATTACGTGCAGCGATTACTGACCGCACACGCCTTATCATTCTAAACAGTCCATCCAATCCAACCGGCATGGCGTATACCGGTGCAGAACTTAAAGCATTAGGTGAAATAATTTTGGAATATCCAGGCATTATCATTGCAAGCGATGATATTTATGAACGCAATTTGTGGAACCACACACCGTTTAAAAATATTTTAAATGTCACCCCTGATCTTTATGATCGTACCGTTATTATTAATGGTGTTTCAAAATCCTATGCCATGACGGGTTGGCGTATTGGTTTTGCTGCAGGCCCTGCAAAAATTATCGCGGCCATGAAAAAAACCCAATCACAAAGCACTTCAAATCCTAATAGCATCGCCCAATATGCTGCTATCGCTGCCTTAAACGGTGATCAAAACTGTAA
>CAYUYG010000122.1:0-5774 GCA_964449125.1 uncultured Coxiellaceae bacterium
TTATTTTATTTACGCGTAATTACGAATCGAGAGCCCAATTACAGGCGCTTTGTCAGGCAATTCGGGCAACACGCTCCACCCCTTTGTTAATAGTGGTGGATCAGGAAGGTGGGCGGGTGCAACGTTTTATCCCAGAATTTACACGCTTACCTGCAGCTAGCCAGTTTGGTCAAATTTACGACAGAAATCCTGTTCAAGCCAGTTACCTGGCAAAAGAATGCGGTTGGCTAATGGCGGTCGAATTATTGTCACTCGGTATCGATCTTAGCTTTGCCCCGGTCCTTGATCTCAATATCGGCATCAGTAGTGTAATCGGCAATCGTGCTTTTCATCAGCACCCAAAAGCTGTCATTGAACTTAGCACTGCTTTTATGCATGGTATGAAAGAGGCTGGTATGGCAGCAACAGGTAAACATTTTCCAGGTCACGGTTCAGTGCAACTGGATTCGCATATTGCAAAACCGGTCGATAACCGCTCGCTAGCCGACGTTGCAAACACGGATATGCAGACTTTTGCTGGACTTATTCGCGCGCAGATTCCGGCTATCATGGCCTCGCATCTTATTTTTCCAGAGATAGATGAGCGTCCAGTTGGTTTTTCGAAGCGATGGTTGCAAGATATTTTACGTGCAAAACTCGGTTTCAGCGGCGTGGTGTTTAGTGACGATTTAACCATGGAAGGCGCGAATATTTCTGCCGATTATACCGATCGTGTCATGACAGCGTGGGAAGCGGGTTGTGATTTTGCGTTACTTTGTAATAATCGCAGGGGTGTGATCTCGGTATTAGATGGCGTACCGTCTGAAGCTCAAACGGTTAGTGAACAAAAATTCAATTTAGTACGAGGCCATTTTGACCAACAAGTAACGTATCAGCAAACCGAACGCTGGCAAACAATGAATCATTATTTACAACGAATGCTCGATGTAACGACATAAGTTTTTTTGGAGAAAAACATGAACAAAGAAAAAATCCAGTCAATTATTGATAACGCAGAATGTTTGCATAGTTTTAGCGAGGTTAGTCAGGCATTGGACCGTATGGCGCATGATATTACCAAGAAATTGCAAAATGAAAACCCCATTATTTTATGTGTCATGACTGGTGCATTAATTACAACTGGTCATTTAGTCACGCGTCTGCATTTTCCTCTGGAACTGGATTATATTCATGCGACACGCTATCGCGGTACTAATCGCGGTGGTGATTTACACTGGCTGGTTGAGCCACGGAAAAATTTAAAAGACCGTACAATTTTGATCGTCGATGACATTATGGATGGGGGTCTCACTCTGCAAGCAATCATCGATTATTGCGAACAAGCAGGTGCCAAAGCGATTTATTCTGCCGTGATGGTGAGCAAAAAGCGTCAACGCGAACCCGGCGTCAATTTTGAACCCAATTTCGTGGGCGTAGAAACTGAAGATAAATATTTATTTGGATTTGGTCTGGATTACGAAGAATATTTACGTAATGTGCCAGGAATTTATGCGGTCACTCTATAATTTAGTCAGGAGTTGTAATGAGAAAATATAATTTTATTCAAGCGATTCCCTTATCGTTTTTCTCCCACAAGTTATACCGAGATGTGGCGAAAAATTGGGGAGGGGATGCATTTTTATATTTATTTTTCCTGATGGCTTTGGTATCCGCTTTAGTCACGTATCGTGTCCAAGTTGATCTGAATACACGTTATGCGCAAATCTCTGAAAAAGTTGTGCCGCAAATACCCGTACTGACGATGGTGAAGGGCAAACTTTCCACACCGGAAAATCGTCCTTATGAAATTGTGGGACCTAATTCAAATGAAGTTATTGCGATTATTGATACATCAGGACGTTCTGCTAATCTGGACAAAGCCAACGCGCTGTTTATGATTACAGAAGATTCGATTGTTACTAATGAAAAAGATGAAGTCAGTATTCGTAAATTACCCGATATAACGACGACGATTGAGCCAACGGTTGTTGATCAAGGCATTAAAAAATATATTGGTTTTGCTTGGGTTTTTATTTATTTAGGTGTGTTGATTGGTTCGTATGTTGTCCGTCTTGTTTTTGCTTTATTTTATGCGCTAATCGGACGAATACTGGCAGCCATGTTTCGTGCTGATCTTACCTATGGACAAGTTCTGCAGCTTGCTTTAGGGTCCATCATACCTGCAATTATTATTGTTGAATTAATCATGTTTTCCACTTGGGCAATGCCGCATAACAAGCTTCTTTCTTTTTGCATAGCGATGCTGTATTTGATTTTTGCTGTGTTGGCAAATAAAAAATCTTCGACATAAAATGTTGCAACAGGATTATAAATGACAAGTTTTATCTTATTTTTATTACTGATGGGTGTGTTATTGTATCAGCGCGGCTCGCTCATTATTTGGGTCATTAGTTTTGCGTTGCTCTGCATTTTTCAGGATGTCGTACTGGGTTTTTCAACGGGCGTGGTCTTAAGTGCCATCTTGTTAGTATTGACTGGCTTTTTAAGTATTCTGCCTTTGCGCCGGCGCTTGCTGAGTTTGCCCTTACTTAATTTTTATTGCAAAGTCATGCCGACCATGTCACGCACTGAACGGGAAGCCATCTCAGCAGGAACTGTTACTTGGGAAGCTGATTTGTTTCGTGGTAACCCGGATTGGAATAAATTGTTCACTTATCCAAAGGCAAGTTTATCGGCCGAAGAACAAGCTTTTTTAGATGGGCCAGTGAATGCCTTGTGCCAAATGCTCAATGATTGGGACATTACACATACACGTCTTGATTTGCCCCCTGATGTTTGGCAATTTCTCAAAAATGAAGGTTTTTTTGCACTGATTATTCCGAAGCGCTACGGTGGTAAGGAATTTTCTGCGTATGCACATTCGCAGATTTTAACTAAGATCAGTGGTTTGAGTATCACCGCTTCCACAACCGTCGCCGTTCCCAATTCACTGGGGCCTGCTGAACTATTACTTCATTACGGAACGGAAGAACAAAAAAATTATTACTTACCGCGTTTGGCACGCGGTGAAGAAATTCCCTGCTTTGCTTTAACGTCGTCCGAGGCGGGCTCTGATGCAGGGGCAATGACTGATCACGGCATCGTTTGCTGGGGTGAGCACGAAGGCGAAGAAACATTAGGTATCCGTCTAAATTGGAGTAAACGTTATATTACGCTCGCGCCGGTTGCCACGGTGATTGGTCTTGCCTTCAAACTGTATGACCCTGATCAATTGATCGGAACTAAAAAAGATATCGGCATTACCTGCGCATTAATACCGCGCCATACACCGGGTGTAATGATTGGACGTCGCCACTTTCCTTTGGATTGCCCGTTTCAGAATGGGCCAATACAAGGCAAGGATGTTTTTATCCCGCTTGACTGGATTATTGGCGGTGCAAAAAAAGTCGGTAAGGGCTGGGGCATGTTGATGGAATGCTTGGCTGCGGGTCGTGCCATTTCCTTGCCAGCGAGCGCATTGGGTGGTGCGAAAGTATTAACGTATGCGACAGGTGCTTACGCACGCATTCGACGTCAATTCCATTTGCCGATCGGAAAATTTGAAGGCGTTGAAGAGCCGCTTGCTCGAATTGGGGCGTATACCTATTTAATGGATGCAGCACGTACCTTTGCTGCGGCGACAATTGATGCTGGTGCAAAACCTTCTGTTGCATCTGCGATTGTTAAATACCATGTCACGGAACTCGGGCGCAAACTCTCGTGTGATGCGATGGATATTCACGGTGGCAAAGGCGTGTGTCTGGGGCCTAGAAATTATCTTGGCCGCGGTTATGAAGCCGCACCGATTGCGATCACCGTTGAAGGGGCGAATATTTTAACGCGTAATATGATTATTTTTGGTCAAGGTGTTATTCGTTGTCATCCTTATGTGTTGCCTGAATTGGAAGCTGCGCGTTTGCAAGATCCACAAGAAGCTTTAGTTGCCTTTGATAAAGCAGTGATGGGGCATATGGGTTTTGCTTTCAGTAATATTGTACGTAGTCTGGTCTTGGGTCTAACTGGCAGTTTAATCGTGTGTGCACCGAAAGGAAAACTAAAACGTTATTACCAGCAAGCAACGCGGTTTAGTTCTGCATTTGCGCTGATGACAGACGTGTGCATGTTGGTATTAGGCAGTAATCTCAAGCGACGTGAAAGTATTTCCGCACGTCTTGGCGACATTATCAGTTATTTATATTTACTTTCGACTGTGTTGAAATTGTACCGTGATCAAGGTGAAAATAGTGATGATTTACCAGTAGTACGTTATACAACATTACTTTGTCTATTCGAAATTCAAGAACGTTTTGATGAAATTATCAAAAATTTTCCAAATCGTATTATTGCAGGTGTGCTGCGTTTTCTGATATTTCCGTTGGGACAACGTTTTTCAAAGCCGCGTGATCGTATCAATCACAAGATTGCTCAATTATTAATGGAACCCACTGCAACACGCGAACGTTTGGCTGCAGGGGCTTATTTGGGCCCTTCGCTATCCAATTCGATGCCTGACCTGCAAGATGCCTTATTGAAAACGATCGTCTCAGAACCGATTGATAAGTTAATCCGAACAGCCAAGCATGATGGTTTGATTGATGGTTATACAAAGTATGAACAAGCGCGATCGGCGCTTGATAATAAGGTTATTGACCAGGAACAATTTGATCTTTTCATGCAAGCAGAGCAGGCACGCGCGAAAGTTATTGCCGTGGATGATTTTAATAATGCTGAATTAATGCATAACGATTTTAGTCACGAAATAAAGTGACAGGTTAAGATTCAAAACAGACATGTTCAAGGAAAACTTGCCGATGAATAGTTTTAAGAAAAACACGGAAACATTATTTTATCTTGCCGTTTTAACAGGATTTTTTTTACTGTTTGAAATGAGTTTTTTTATTCAGTCAAATAAGGCTTATCTCGGTGATTTTTCCTATGTGACAGACAGATTGAGCATACCGCTAGCTATTGTTCCGGGTATTTTATTCTTTTTGTTTGCACAATTATTACTGCACGTTACGTATTGTTTAATGATCTGGGGTGTGACACTTTTGGTGGCGGGTTTTTTGCGTACCCAAAAAATCCTGACGCTGGCCATTATTTTTTGGGTGCTAGGTGTTATTAGCATGCTGGTGACTAACCAGTATCTTTATCCTAACTCCCATTTTGCTGAGCTTACCAATATTTTTTTTACCACGCATACAGTCAAGGTAGCTTGGCTGATTTTGATGTTTGCTGGTGGTGCAGTATTGCTATTGGCGGCAATGGAATTACTCATCCTTCTTTACAAAATTAGTTTATTGGGTATGTTGAGTATTGCTTTAATTTCCTTTATCGCGACTTTGATTTACATATCTGAACCCAAGGCAAGTAGTGTCGCAACGACAAAACAACCGAATGTCATTATCATTGGCCTTGATGCAGTGCGCCCCGATTTTTTGGGTTATTTTGGCGGTGAGACAGCGACTCCGTTTTTAGATAATTTTTTGTCGCAGTCCACAGTATTTAGTGAAGCAGTCACCCCGCTGGCGCGAACATTTCCTTCCTGGACAAGTATGTTGACTGGTTTGTATCCACGACAAACGACCATACGATTTGATTTGGCATCGCAACAGCAGGTCAATTTTGATCAGACTTTATCATCTATTTTACAGCGTCATGGTTACGAGACCATTTTTGCTACCGATGAAACCCGTTTTAGTAACATCGATAAAAACGCAGGTTTCGATAAAATCGTGACACCACCAATCGGTCTGAATGATTTTCTCTTAGGGACGTTTAACGATTTCCCATTA
>CAYUYG010000123.1:0-5773 GCA_964449125.1 uncultured Coxiellaceae bacterium
ATTAATGCATTTTTTACTTCATGGACATTTTTAAAATTACTTAATACCCAATCACCAAAATGCATATTGGAAAGGGCCATGTTTTCTTTGCCGTTAGGCACAGTCTGATACTGGGTGAACCCAGGTAGATATAGATATTCAAACGACAAGCCCGCTTCATTTATGCCATCCACCGCTGCATCGACGTTGATGCCATCCAAATAAACATAACCGTATTTCGCTTTCCAGTTTAAGCCTGCTTTACCATTAGGCGCAGTTTCTGCAAAGCTGCGATTGCGGTTAGAGTTGCGGACATTTGATTTTAAATCTAGAGCGAATTCGAGGGTGCGGCCAATAATGATTGTACCATCTTGTGCAATGATACGAATATCAGTGCAGGCGTAGACGGGTAGAATAAAATTGCCTAATACCAGTAAAAGACTGGTGGCGAGAGCCACAAAGTACTTCATGTTTAATCTCCATTTAAACATCAAAGCAATAATGTAACATAACCTCGCTCAGGGATATAGCTTAAGCTCTTATAAAGTAGGGTATTTTTATCCCCAGTATAACGAGTTACTGATTCAGTTATTATTCAAAAAACGATATAATTAGCCCTATGCGAATTTTAATCATTGAAGATGAGATCAAAACAGCGAATTACGTGAGCAAAGGCTTGCGGGAAAATGGTTTCGTGGTGGATATTGCAAATGATGGCGAGGATGGATTGTTTCTCGCGACCCAACATCATTATGATTTACTCATTGTTGATGTCATGCTGCCTAAAATTGATGGATTTACAATCGTGCGTAATTTGCGTCGCTTGAATCCTGATATTAGAATTATACTTTTATCCGCCAAGGGCGAAACAGAAGACAGAGTGAAAGGTCTGGAATTTGGCGCCGATGATTATATTCCTAAGCCATTTTCCTTTTCAGAGTTGTTGGCAAGAATCCGCTCCTTGCTGCGTCGCGGTTCTGCAAAACAATCGGCGGTATTAAGTATCGCAGATTTAAAAATCGATGTGACTAAGCATAAAGTAACGCGTAATTCTCAGCCCATTAAATTGACCCCAAAGGAGTTTGCCCTGCTTGTACTGTTTATGCAAAGACATGGTGAAGTGTTATCACGTACCTTCATCGCAGAACAAGTTTGGGATATTAATTTCGATACAGACACGAATGTCATTGATGTCGTAGTGAAGCGTTTACGTCAAAAAATTGATGATCCTTTTGAAAAAAAATTAATTCATACGGTTCGCGGAAGAGGGTATTCGCTTGAGGATTAAAAATCCATTGAAACTCCCAATTCGTTCGATTAAAACTCGACTTATCTTGTTTTATACGTTTGCTGCTTTCATTTTACTTACCGTGGTGGCCCTGTTTTTATATTGGGGAACGATCAATATTTTATACAAAGCCGATTATCAATTTCTGGCGAATGAAGTAGATGAAATTCAGTATATGTTGCAGGGTGATACCTTCCATCCTGCAGAAATTAAAAAAGAAATGGCGGGTATCCCTGCCGAACCGTCGGGTTCTTTGTATCGTTATTACGTACGACTTTTAAATGACCAGCGCGTTCCTATTTTTGAAACAGCAGGAATGAATCAAATACTGTCTACCGATAAATTTGGCGATATTAGAAAAATTAAACACGAAAAACATTATTTTTGGTACAACAAAGATGATACGCATTATTTATTGATTGAAGCGCCCATTAAAATGGGTAATCACAATGGGTATGTGCAAATTCTCCTCGATGTGAGTTACCAGCATGCCATTGTGCATGACCGTAATAAACTCTATTTTGCTTTATTGGTGGGAACGCTCTGTGCATTATTAATTGGATTTTTGACTGCTCAGCGGGGTATGCGCAGTTTATATCTGCTGACTGAAACGGCACAAAATATTACGGCGACTTCTTTGCATCAGCGCATTGATCCACAATCTTGGCCAGTGGAATTACGGCCGCTTGCCGCACAATTAAATGAAATGCTAGCTCGAATTGAAAATTCTTTTATGCGCTTAAAGCAATTTTCAGCTGATCTTTCCCATGAATTACGCACTCCTATCACTAATTTGATTAGCGGTACCGAAGTGACCTTGTCTTATGGCGATTCGAAAGAGGAATTTCGCAATACCTTGGAATCCAATCTTGAAGAACTGCATGCCATGTCTCATATGATTGAAAATATACTTTTTTTAGCTCGAACTGAGAATCCCCAATTTTCATTGCAAAAACAATCTTTGGATGCACGGAAAGAAATCGAACTCATATTGGATTATCATCAGCCCATCGCCGATGAAAAAAATATCCTTTTAAGTTTGCAAGGGGATTCGCAATTAGATGCAAATTTGATTATGTTCAGGCGCGCTATCAATAATCTTCTGACTAATGCATTAAAGTATACGAATACTGGCGCTGTGCAATGCCATATTAATAAAATTGATAAAAGAAACATACAAATTGCGATTAGCGATACCGGTATTGGGATTAGCGAAAACGATCTTCCGCATATTTTTGACCGTTTCTATCGAGTGGATGCTTCTCGCGATCAACGTCGAGGTGGTATTGGTCTAGGCTTACCGATTGTTAAATCGATTGTTGAGTTACATCAGGGCGCGATAAAGGTGTCCAGCAAGGTAGGCGTAGGGACCACTTTTTTTCTGACTTTTCCCGTATAAGATTAGCTTGGTTTCGTCAGCTAACTGAGCAGTCTGAGTTGAGTTTAAGAGGTCTCCAGCTATCTACAATCAGTGACATCTTAGTCCCACTTCGTTAGAATAAACGAACATCATATGCAAGGATGCACCCATGTTACGGACTATCATTGTCTTTCTTTTTTCCCTGTTATTCTGCATTTCCGCCCAAGCTAAACAGCAATTTGATCAAATCATTTTCTTTGGCGATAGCTTAACTGATAACGGAAACATCTATAAAGTTTTATTAAAAGTTCTTCCAAAATCCCCGCCGTATTTTGAGGGACGTTTCACGAATGGTTATACATGGGCAGAGCATGTTGGTAAATATTTTCATGAAAAACAGTCAACTGATTACAAAATTTATGCATACGGAGGCGCCACCGCGGTCTTTCGTTTACCTTCCGATCAATTTGTCGATTTAACCACGCTGGAATTGGAAGTGAATTTATATTTAATTCAGTCTCTCTTTGAAGACAGAAGCAATCATTTGTTTACCATCTGGATTGGTGGTAACGACTATCTGTATGGCCAAAACGATAATCCGAATACGCTAACCGATAATGTTATTGCGAAAATTAATTGGGCAATGTCGACGTTAAAATATTATGGGGCGAATAACTTTTTAATATTAAACCTGCCGGACTTGGCCATGACGCCACAAGGTCATACCCAGGGCTCGATTGAGAAATTACATAATTTAACAGTCATGCATAACCAAAAATTAGCCGTCGCATTGCAAGCGTTTAAAAAAACTAATCCCGATATCCACATTACGACAGTGGATATTTTTGATTTATTTAACCAATTCATCGTAAGCCCCAGCGAGATGAACAAAAAATACCATGTCAATATCACGAATACACGCCAGTCTTGTTGGGAAGGTGGCTATTTTCTTAACCAATATTTATCAGAAGAAAATGTCATGAGTGATTTACGCCAATCCATGCTGAACGAGAAAAGTTTTGTGAACCAAAAACAAAAACTGCAAGGAATGAGTCGTCTTATCTTACAAACTCCGTCTTTGACTCAGACCTATCTACTGGGTAAGTCTTATACTTACGGTAATGTACCTTGTGTGAACCCAAATGAGTATTTATTCTGGGATTTCATTCATCCGACACAAACTGTGCATTGGGTATTATCGCAGGTGGTGCTTGAACAATTAGCCAAAGTGGAGGCACAAGCATGAAAAATATGGATTACGAAGCGTGGCCAGCATTACCGTACGCTGAATTTAAATCCACTGCGCACTTGCTACATATGGGTGTTCAGGAGTTGGGTAAGCTCAAATTATTTAGTCCGTTTGAACCCCATTGGTCAAATGTGGCGTTATGGCTAACAGCTCGTGGCTTAACAACGGGACCCATTCCATTTAAAGAAGGGATGTTTCAAATCGATGTTGATTTAATCGATCATGTTATCTTTTGTGCTGCCAGTTGGGGTGCAACGGCAAAATTCGCTTTAAAATCGATGTCGGTTGCGCATTTCAATACTCAACTGTTTTCAGAATTAAAAAAAATGGGAATTGAGTTAACTATTAATCTCACGCCACAAGAAATTCCTAACCCCATTCCTTTTCCGAAAGATACCGTTGAACAAAACTACGATAAGCATCTCGCGAATGCTTGGTGGCGAATTTTGCTGAGTTCCTACCGTGTTTTACAACGTTATCATGGTAAATTTGACGGTGAAACACCGCCGATTGGCTTGATGTGGGGCACGTTTGATTTGCGTGATGCTCGCTATAATGGGACTCGTGTTTCAACGACTGGCGTTAATGCAGGTTATATAAGACGTAATGCGATGAATGAGGCGCAAATTGAAGCAGGATGGTGGCACGGAAATGAAGAATACCAGCGGCCAGCGTATTATTCCTTTACTTATCCTAAGCCCAATACACTTGAAAATGCCAAAATAAAGCCTGAAAGTGCGCACTGGGATAAAAACCTGGGTGAATTTATTTTGGATTATGACGAGTTACGCAAGTCGGCCGATCCTGAAAAAGATTTACTTTTGTTTTTTGAATCCACGTATAAAGCAGGGTCGGAACGCGCGGGTTGGAAGCGTACGCTGACCAATTCTGGCGAACCGGTTTAAGGAGGGCTCATGCCCTCCTTTTTAAGATTACATTCTTAATGCAGTAGTATAACTGTCCGCTGGTTGCAAGTCTGGGTCAGTGGGTGACGAGGTTCGTCCGTACAAAGTACTGAAGTTTTGCGTAAGAAGGCCAAATGGATAAGAGATACCTGCAGATTGTAGACCTTTTAATTCTTGCATTGCCGTCGCAACTATGTGTTGATCAACTAACTCATTCTGTCGTAATTGCCTTAGGGAATGTCGGAGTTCAATATTGTCCGCAAGTGCTTGCTGAAGTTGAGCGCTAATCTTACGATTTTCTTCTCTTAAATTTTTTAATTCCACGAAAGACTGGATAATTTTTTGTTCGCGAGTTTGCATTCTACTATTGAAAATGTTATTTACCCGGCGGGTTTCATTCGGTTCTGGCACGGCTTGTTGAACAAGTGGTCGTTCTGTAAGTGTAGTGTTTTCTAAGTGATGTATGGCGTATTGAAGTTTAGCATTGTGTGTCAGTACTTTTTCAAGTTGAATAGTTATTTTGAGATTTTCTGCTCGGTGATGTTTTAATTCTTGGAATGCTTGAGTAATTCTTTGTTCTCGAGTTTGCATTGTTCACCTATTAGCTTTGTTATAAAAGAATGCGCGCATGGTAGCAAATCAGATTAATTTTAAAAAGAAAAACTGATTTTAAGGCTGTTTTTGGTTATTTTTTGACACGCCAGAGCGAATTAACAAAGTAGTTCTGCTTGTCTGAGAAATTTTTGATCACCGCAAATCCATTTTCTTTGGCCAAATTCCTGATGTGAGTAACATCATATTTATATGAGCATTCAGTATGAATGGGTTCCATGGCATCGAAGATAAAGGTTTTCTGTAAAGCATCAATCATAACGGATTGTCGTTCCATACTGATTAAATAACTTTCCATCGCATGCGTGCGTACATTATATGTTGCATAATGCTGGAATTTATTAATATCAAAATGACCGTCTAATTCACGGTTTATGCGC
>CAYUYG010000124.1:0-5772 GCA_964449125.1 uncultured Coxiellaceae bacterium
GTGACAACCACAACCGATTAATTCATTAACTTAAGGAGTTTTACCATGGGTCACGATCAAAATAACCAACGACCAGGTCAAGGTCAAGGTCAAGGTCAAGGTCAAGATAAACAACGTCAAAATCCACAACGCCCAGACCAACAACGTCCAGGCAATCCAAATCCAAGCAATCCAAACAAAAAAGATCAATGGTAAGTCATGCGAAAAGGACAACATTTGTTGTCCTTTTCTTTAAAACGCCACGGAGAAAAGTGTTATGAAAATAATTAGAACCGGTAGAGTGTTGCTCGCTTCCATCTTGATGTTATTTGCAGTGCATGCTTTTTCACAAACCACCACTCCAGCCGATGATACGGCGATTAATGCGAAAGTTAAAAGCGCTATTACGGCCAATCAAACTGTTTCTGGATTAAATGTCGTTGTGATGACGGATAAGGGCATCGTAACGATATCAGGGAATGTTGATTCAGATAGCCAGGCTAGTACATTAGTTGAAATTGCACAATCCACGCCAGGCGTAAAAGACGTTGATGCATCAAAATTAATTGTTAATGATAGTAAACAACCGTTTGCTGACATGTTAATTACTTCAAAAATTAAAGGTTTATATATTCAGGAAAAATTATTTGGTGACAAAGATATTTCTGCCATGGCTATTCACGTTGAAACGAAAGATGGTGACGTATATTTGACAGGCAATGTCGATAATCAACAACAAGTTGATAATGCTATCAGTATTGCAAAAGCTGTTAGCGGTGTAAAAAGTGTTAAATCTGATATTAAAATCGCTACAACTAAGACCACTTCTATTCACTAAGTGAAAGACAAATCAGCCCAACTGAGGATAAGTTCTTCAGTTGGCCTGATTTTGCTATCACTTTAACCTAAATTTGCTTATAATGTGGGTTTAACGAATAACAAGGAGTCGTTATGTTAAAATATCTAATTGCCTGGCTGCTCGGCGTCCCGTTGGGTATACTGGTTCTTATCTGGTTGGTCTCGCATTTATTTTCATAAAACTCAATAATTAGCTAGCTAGTTTAACTAAGGAGAAGGGAATATGAACGAACAAGGATCGCACATGCACTGCCACGTTAGACGCTTGTCATGGACAGCGGTTATCGTTGGTGGATTAGTTGGTGTTGGTTTAACGTTTTTATTAGGTTTATTTAGTACAGCTATTGGTTTGTCTGCATTTTCAACTGGTTCAGATGGCGCAGTAACCATTGCAGTTGGCGGTTTTATCGGCGTTATCATCGGTATACTCGTTAGCATGTTTGTGTCAGGTTTTGTAGCAGGCTATCTTGGACGTCCTTATACAATGGGCCGCAACCTGGGCGTACTGTATGGTTTTACTGCCTGGTGTCTTGCCTTATTGTTCACCGTCGCGTTAGCAGCGCCACTGGGTCGTTATGTCAGTGCCTATACTTATTTTGTTTCTACACCGAATGCGATGGCATTTGAAATTCGTCCGCCGGTTGTTGTAGAAAATGTTGTGCCAGAAAAAGTTACACCTGCCGTTGTTGCTGCTGATCAGAAGGCCGCAACTACACTCGCTGTAGGCGCTTTTATAATATTTATCCTGTTTTTCCTTGGTGCATTGGCAAGCTGTTTTGGTGGTTCCTGTGCCATGTCTTGCTGCAAGAGTGATGATGATTGCTGCGATCATAATCACGGAAAATAATCGTTTAAGAAATCAAAAACAGGCCTTGCTTTAAGCAAAGCCTGTTTTCATTTGTTGCGGGAATGCATTAATCATGACATTACGCACTTATAATAAAAAACGGAATTTTAAAAAAACCCCTGAACCACGCGGTGCCAAGCAAACCAGTGGTAGCAAGCATCTTTATCTCATTCAAAAACACGCTGCTAGTCATTTGCATTATGATTTCAGAATCGAATTAAATGGCACATTGAAAAGTTGGGCCGTTCCAAAAGGGCCTAGTCTTGATCCCAGTGTAAAACGGTTAGCTATTCATGTAGAAGATCATCCTGTTTCGTATGGTTCCTTTGAAGGTGTCATTCCCCAAGGTCAATACGGCGGTGGAACAGTCATGCTATGGGATACCGGTGAATGGGTGCCACAGGAAGAACAGCCATTAAAAGCATACAAAGCGGGTCATTTTACTTTCGAGCTAAAAGGAAAGAAGCTAAAAGGCTTGTGGAAGCTGATTCAAATTAAAAAGGATCCGAAAAATTGGTTATTGATGAAAGTTCAAGATAAATATGCTCGCCCGGAAGCTGACTATGATATTACGAAAAAAAAACCATTAGGTGCACTGTCCGGGGCGACCATGGAGAAGATTGCCGATTCGGATAATGAATGGATAAGTAATAAACAACTTAGTTCAAAAAAAACTAGTAAAGCAAAAAAAAAAGCGTTAGCAAGTCCCGGTAAAAAAACCAAGATGCCAACCAAAATTTCTCCGCAACTGGCAACGTTGGTTGCTACCCCGCCAGAAGGTGATGAGTGGTTACATGAAGTTAAATTAGATGGTTATCGTTTGTTATGCTTTATTAAAAATAAAAAAATCAATTTAATGACACGTGGCCATCAAAATTGGACACATAAATTTCCTCATCTTGTTGATGTTTTACGAACACTTAAACTCGATTCTGCTATTCTGGACGGTGAAATAGTTGCATTAAACAAAAAACAGCATAGTGATTTTCAACGATTGCAAAATTGTATTCATCAGGGTGATGATGCCCAGCTAGTTTTAAATTTATTTGATATTATTTACTATGATGAAAAAGAACTATTTGATGTGCCTTTGTTAGAACGTAAAAATTTATTACGAACATTATTTTCGGATAGCGATACGCTTCGTTACAGCGATCATGTTGTGGGTCATGGCGATACAGTTTTTAAAAAGGCTAGAGAATTAAATTTAGAAGGTATTGTTTCTAAAAAAATTAATAGCCCCTATAGTCAAACTCGCAATCGCAATTGGCAAAAAGTAAAATGTGTTAAACGACAAGAATTTATTGTTGGTGGTTATACGCAACCTAGCGGGCTGCGAAATTATTTTGGTGCCTTATTATTAGGTGTGTATGCTGGGCCGACAAAATTGATTTATTGCGGACAAGTTGGCACGGGATTTACTCAAAACACATTGATAGATATGTGGAAATTGTTACAAAAATACAAAACCAACACGATGCCATTTACTATTAATCCACCGCGCGCACGACAAACATGCTGGGTAAAACCAGCCATCATTATTGAAGTGGAATTTTTTGAATGGACCGGTGATGGTGTGTTGCGTCATCCGAGTTTTAAAGGCATACGATTAGATAAAAAAATTAAGGAGGTCACCATGGAAAAACCTCTTATTGTCAAAAAGACACCAAAAAAAAAGACAATTAAAAATGAAAAAAATAACTTATTAGAAAATTTGACGCACCCAGATCGGATCATGTATCCGGAAAAAGGTATTACAAAATTAGAATTGGCCGAGTATTACTCAGCAGTGAGTGATTGGATATTGCCGTATGTGACGGAGCGCGCTTTAAGTTTAGTGCGCTGTCCAGGCGGGAGGGAAAAGTGTTTTTACCAAAAACACATGGCGGAAGCAAATCGTAAAGGGCCACTTTATCCGGTAAAAATAAAAGAAAATAATAAAACTGATACGTATTCCTATATTAAAAATCCGGCGGGTTTAATTCAGCTAGTGCAATTAGGCGTGCTTGAAATCCATCCTTGGGGAAGTCGTATTGAAAAAATTGAAAAACCGGATATCCTTATTTTTGATCTCGATCCGGGTCCGCAAGTGGAATGGAAAAAAGTAATTAATTCAGCCTTTTTTCTGCAAGAACAATTAGCCGATATTGGATTAAAAAGTTTTGTTAAAACAACTGGTGGTAAAGGATTACATATTGTTGTACCCATTCAGCCACTGCATAAATGGGACAAAGTAAAAATTTTCACTCATGCATTTGTAGAATATCTCGTGCAACAAAAACCAAACGATTATATTGGCGTCATGACTAAATCAAAACGCACAGGAAAAATATTTATTGATTACTTGCGTAATCAGCGTGGAGCGACCGCGATTGCCCCGTATTCAACCCGTGCACGTGAAAATGCACCTGTTGCCGTGCCACTAGCCTGGGATGAATTAAGTGCGCGCATTAAATCTGATAGTTTTACTATTCGCAATTTACCGGATCGGCTAGCAAAATTACAAAAAGATCCTTGGATAGATTTTTTTAAGACTAAACAAACACTTCCAATGGATTTTAAAAAGTAATCCGTGGGTAGAATATTGTTTTAATCACCTGAATATTATAAAGTGGCCCCTTCTTTTAGGGTGTCCTTTATGAAACTCATGAAATCGCTATCTTTTTGGGTCCTAATTGCTTTTATTCTAGGCAGCCTGCTGGGTATTTATAACCCTGATTTCGCTGTGTCTCTGGACATCCTAGGTACTACTTTTATTAAAGTTATTAAATTATTTATCCAACCCATTATATTTTTTACCGTTGCTCTAGGGATTGCGCAAGTAGGCTCCTTTAGATCTCTTGGTATAATAAGTCTTAAAGCATTTATCTATTTTGAGCTCGCCTCGACGCTTGCTTTATGCATTGGATGGGCTGTTGCTACTATCTTTTAACCAGGTGCGTTAGTGCATGCGGATATTAACTTATTAAAACAACATTCTTTACCTTTTTTAGAAAAATCTGACGTGATAAGTTTTAGTGATTTTTTACATTCGATGGTTCCTAAGAATTTAATAGAGCCTTTTATAAAAGGTGATGTATTGCAAATACTGGTATTGGGTATTGTGTTCGGATCAGCATTATTAATGTTGGGATCGTATGCTAAAAAGCCAGTAAAGATCCTCTCTATTTTAACAGAAAAAATTTTTAAATTGTTTGGGATAATGATGTATGCCGCACCCATCGGTGTATTTGGCGCGATTGCTTTTACAGTGGGAAAATTTGGTGGCCAATTTTTATTACCCTTATTGAGCTTGGTTGCGAGTTTTTACGCAGCAGCCTTATTTTTTATATTTGCTGTGCTCGGTACCATTGCCTATTTTTGTGGTTTTTCTATCTGGAAATTTTTGCGTTACATGTTTCCTGAATTATTGTTTATCTTGGGTACTTCTTCTAGCGAACCGGTTTTACCCCGTCTGCTTAAAAAATTAGAAAACTTAGGCTGCAAAAAACAAACAATTGGTTTGGTTGTTCCTATGGGTTATTCTTTTAATCTAGATGGTACGAGTATTTATTTAACCCTAGGTTCGCTATTTATTGCGCAAGCTTTAGGTATTCATTTAAGCCTGACCCAACAATTTAGTTTGTTTGCAGTGGCATTATTATCCAGCAAGGGTGCGGCTGGCGTGAGTGGTTCGGGTTTTGTGATGTTGGCTGCAACTTTATCCGTTATGCCAGTGATTCCGCTCGCAGGCATGGTGTTAGTATTAGGTGTTGATCGCTTTATGAGTGAAGCGCGTTCACTTACTAATTTTATTGGTAATGGTGTCGGTGCTTTAGTCATTAGTCGTTGGCAAAATGATTTGGACGCAAAAGAATTAAACCGTGCTCTTTCTTCGCAAAGCACAGCGTGGGTACCTGAAACTTGCGTTAGAAGCGTAGGATTTCCTGATACACAAGAGCAGGTTAAAAGTTAAACTTAAAACCCATAAAAGTGAATAAATAATGATCGTAGAATTCATAGAATATATAAAGGTAGTGGCAATTAAATCCATTGGTTTAGATCAACGCGTAGCCAATGAACGAGTCATTAATATGCTTGCCCTTCTT
>CAYUYG010000125.1:0-898 GCA_964449125.1 uncultured Coxiellaceae bacterium
TTCGTCGTATCACGTATTTTTTAGATCGACCCGATGTATTAGCGCGTTATACCACCACAATTATTGCCGACAAATCAAAATATCCTATTTTATTATCCAATGGGAATAAAATCGCACAACAGGATTTAGAGAATAATCAACATTCTATTACTTGGGAAGATCCCTTCAAAAAACCAAGTTATTTGTTTGCATTGGTCGCGGGCGATTTTGATTTGCTGGAAGATAAATTTGTTACCCAATCAGGGCGTGATGTAGCCTTGCGTATTTTTGTAGAAAAAGGTTACGGCAGTCAGTCCCATCATGCTATGCATTCAGTAAAAGAAGCGATGCGCTGGGATGAAAAAGCATTTGGTCGTGAATACGATCTCGATATTTATATGATAGTTGCCATTGCCGATTTCAATATGGGTGCAATGGAAAATAAAGGTTTAAATATCTTTAACACGAAATATATTTTAGCGCAGCCAAATACTGCCACTGATGATGATTATATCCATATCATGTCTGTGATCGGTCACGAATATTTTCATAACTGGTCGGGTAATCGTGTTACATGCCGTGATTGGTTTCAGTTAAGCTTGAAAGAAGGCTTAACTATTTTACGTGATCAAACCTTTACTGAAGATAGTTTGTCACGTGCCGTCATGCGTATTCGCGACGTCAATTATTTGCGTGAAATTCAATTTCCTGAAGATGCGGGCCCGCTTTCTCATCCCGTGCGTCCCGATTCCTATATTGAGATTAATAATTTTTATACCGCCACCATTTATAACAAAGGCGCCGAAGTCTTGCGTATGATGCGGACGATATTAGGCTCTGAATTATTCAGAAAAGTGATGGATTCGGATTTTGCGACGTATGATGGTGAAGCAGCAATGATATAAGCTTACTGTAGTAA
>CAYUYG010000125.1:908-5707 GCA_964449125.1 uncultured Coxiellaceae bacterium
CGATCTCAAACAATTTCGTTTATGGTACAGTCAGGCAGGGACGCCTGTATTGACTGTCAAAGATCATTACGATGCTAAAAAACAAATGTATTCATTAACTGTCAAACAATCCTCTCCATCAACACCAGGCCAAAAGACTAAATTACCTTTGCATATTCCTATTAAAATGGGTTTGCTAAATAGCAAGGGTGAGGCGATGCCCATAGGAGATGAGGGTGATACAGAAACGGTTTTGCAGCTCACGCAAGCCGAGCAAACTTTTCAATTTGCACACATTCAAGAACAGCCAATCCCTTCCTTGCTGCGTAGTTTCTCTGCCCCCGTAAAATTAGATTTTCCTTATAGTGATGCAGACCTATTATTTTTGGCAAAATATGATGCCGATGCTTTTAATCGTTGGGAAGCAGGGCAAACCTATGCCTTACGCACCTTGCTTTCACTGGTTAAGGATTATCGAGAAGAGAAAGAATTGCAGTTGCCGCCAGAATTAGTTACAACATACGAGCATTTATTGCAGCAGAAAACCAATGATTTATTTTTGTTGGCAGAAATGTTGCACTTGCCGTCAGAAAAATACATGGGTGAACAGATGGCGGTGATAGATGTCGAAGCCATCCATATTGCACGCGAATTCATGCTGCAGGAATTAGCAGCTACCTTACACGAAACCTTTTTGAAGGTATATCAAGGTTTGCATGATGAGAAAGCGTCTTATCAATTCAGTATGGAAGAAATAGGTAAGCGCCAACTAAAAAATCTGTGCTTAACGTATTTATTACTTTTACCGCAGTACGCAGAACTGGGTTTGCAACAGATTAAGTCTTCGTTAAAAACAAACATGACTGATACGCTGGCAGCAATGGCAGCCTTGGCCAATCTTGATGTGCCCGCTCGACAAGAAGCATTGGACAGGTTTTATAAGGCTTGGCAACATGATGCGCTAGTGATGGATAAATGGTTTGCGATTCAAGCAGGTTCGAAATTATCTGGGGCATTACAGGAAGTAAAAAAATTGACGCAGCATCCTGCGTTTGATATCAGGAACCCCAACAAGGTTTATGCCCTCATTGGCACGTTTGGTCGTAATCTGACTAATTTCCATGCGCCAGATGGTAGCGGTTATGTTTTTCTACGAGAAATGGTTGAACAGTTGGATCGTTTGAATCCACAAGTGGCAGCCCGCATGGTAAAACCTTTGACTACCTGGAAACGGTATGATAAAGAACGGCAAGTATTAATGCAGAAACAATTAGGACAGCTTTTGCAGAATAAAACAATTTCCAGGGATGTTTACGAATTAGCCACTAAAAGTATTCAATAACCAGGGTGTTTATGATGACAGAAAAGAATATGCGTCTTGAGTCGGATAGTATGGGAACGATTGATGTTCCTGCTGATAAATATTGGGGCGCTCAAACTCAGCGTTCTTTGGAACATTTCGCGATTGGTCACGATGTCATGCCAAAAGAAGTAATCCGCTCGTTCGGCATTTTGAAGAAAGCCGCAGCTATCACTAATTACGACCTTGGCCTGATGAAAAAAGACATGCTGGACTTGATTGTCAAAGCGGCAGATGAAGTGATTGCAGGTAAGTTTGATGATCAGTTCCCTTTAAAAATTTGGCAGACGGGCAGTGGTACTCAAACGAATATGAACGTTAATGAAGTCATCAGCAACCGCGCGATCGAAATAGCAAGCGGTAAAATGGGTAGTAAAAGTCCCGTGCATCCGAATGATGATGTCAATAAATCCCAATCTTCCAATGATACTTTTCCGACAGCAATGCATATCGCCGCTGCGGATGCGATAGTGAATTATTTATTACCCGCTGTGACAGTATTACGTGATGGACTGGCTGCGAAGCAAAAAGAATTTGCGCACATCGTGAAGACTGGCCGTACCCATTTACAGGATGCAGTGCCACTCACATTAGGCCAGGAATTTTCTGGCTATGTTGCACAACTTGATGCAGCGATGACCAATATTAAACTCACTTTACCGGGATTGTATGAGCTTGCGATTGGTGGCACAGCAGTGGGAACAGGATTGAACGCGCCAGCTGGATTTGCTGAAAAAACCGCAGCTAAAATAGCGGAATTAACTGGTCTGCCTTTTGTGTCCGCACCGAATAAATTTGCAGCGCTTGCTGCACATGACGCTTTTGTGTTTGCGAGTGGAGCTTTAAAAACCCTTGCTTGCGCACTCATGAAAATCGCAAACGATGTTCGTTGGCTGGGTTCGGGTCCGCGCTGTGGTTTAGGCGAATTAATTTTGCCCGCTAATGAACCGGGTTCATCGATTATGCCAGGTAAAGTTAATCCAACACAGTCTGAAGCAATGACGATGGTCTGTGTGCAAGTCATGGGTAATGATGCTGCTATTGGTTTTGCGGATTCGCAAGGTAATTTTGAACTCAATGTATTTAAGCCAGTCATCATTCATAATTTTATGAATTCGCTGCGATTGCTTGCTGATTCCTCACGCATGTTTAATAAGTATTGCGTGAAAGATTTAGTGGCCGACGAACGCGCTATCAATGAATCAGTGCATAATTCACTGATGCTAGTGACCGCACTGGCACCTAAAATTGGCTATGATAAATCGGCTGAAATTGCTCATAAAGCCTGGCACGATGGAACTTCATTATTGCAAGCTTGTCTTGAGCTTGGTTATTTGAGCGAGCAAGAGTTTAAGGAATTGGTACGCCCTGAATTGATGGTAGGACCAAAGAAGTAATTTTTCTTTGTTATCATCTCCCGCGATTTACATCGCGGGAGAGAGTTATTATGGCGTATGGATAGAATAGTGTTTTTCTGGGGCGGGTGATTGCTTTGCTGTTTTTCTGGGTGAAGTAAACCGATAATAATTATCAACGTCGTTTTTAACTTTCAATAAGAATTGTTGTTTAATTGACAAAGTATAATCAATCAAGCCACTTTTTGCTTTTTCGGGCTGGGTATGGGCCATTGCACAAAGCTCGATAAAACTTTTACCTCCATCAGTCCAGATGTTTTTTGATATCCAAAAAAGAGGCAATAAAGCAAAGGCGTCGGTTATTTCTTGCAAATCTTGCTCTTCGTAAACTCGCCCTAGTTGTATAAGGCCGTTTAACACGCCATCGTTTAAAGCGCTTGCATCAACGAATACCGTTAAAAGTCGAATCAGGTTGGGTTCAGTAATGGTTAGGCAAGCTGTTAAACCTTCGACGGATCTTCTGTCACGCCAATTGCTAAGACAGTACGCTATTTTTTCTGGGAAGGGATGGGCGACAATTGCATTGAAATATTCCTGCAGATCGGGAACTTCTGTTTTTGAGCCAAAAACTTTAAAACTCAGTGCTAGTTTGCCAAGCAAATGCAGGGCCGTTGCCATGTTGGCGTTTTTAGCATACTCCACGGTGCGATCGATATTTTCTTCAGTGAAGAGATTCGCGTTCAAGAGTGCCATTAAGCTCTGACCGACTTGTTGAAAATAAGCCTTATCCGGCGCACTTATTTTTTCATGAATGCTTTGTATAGCATAGAGCAAGTTACCCCGTTGTTTGCAAGACGTCATACCACAGAGATCAACCATGGGTTTAACGTCCATTTCATATTCGTCCAATATTCGAAGGATGATGGGGATTGTAGGCGTGCTTTCTGTCTCGTCTTGTGAAAGCAGCGTGCCGAGAATGTCTCTGTCTTGAGGAAGCGACCCAACTGCATAAAATACTTCTAATGCTTGTAAGAGCGCTTTGGGGTCTGGGTGGGCGATAATGGTACCAATGTCTTCGTGGCTCAAGAAACGCATATGACTATGCAGTTTAATAATTTGTAAAAAAAGCTCCGTATCTATTTTTCCAGCCTGAAATTCAATCATAATCTTTTTAACTAGATAACTTTGATCGATAGTAAACGCAAATATTACTTCATTATCGAGTAATTCACCTTCCTGCAACATTTCTAATGCAGCAAGAATCGGGCCACGTTCAGCGTGGGTGAGAATAGTTAAAAAATGCTCTTTTAATAAAGCGCTTTGTCTGAATCGTAGGAGGGTATTAAAAAAGGGAAATGATTGTTTTATTTGAGTAATGGCTTTAATGGCTTCCGCATCTGTTTGATCACTTGGGCAGGTGCGTAATACATTATACAAATCCCAAATTTGCTCGTTATACAATGCCCAAGTTTCGTTGGTTAATTTTTGTTGGCTAAGGGCTCGCGTCATTTTTTTTAATTTATCAATATCGGGATGGTTGCTTTGCCAAAACCATTTGGTTCCTTCATAAGATTCGATAGCACGATGTATTTCTCGAACCGTGATTATTAGGTCAGATGTATACCAGCTTCGCATATGTTTTTCCTTAAGTTCAATTGTAATCCTTGTGGCTGAATCAGGTACACATAAAACCAGCGACTTAATTAACCGAGTGCTGGAATTAGTCCAATCAAACCATTCGCCAACATGCCGACAGCGATGGCCATGATGATCATGCCCATTATGCGAGTAATGACCTTGATGGTCGATTCACCGACAAATTTTGCGATGCTGCTGCCAAAATAAAGCAACATGCCCATCGCAAGGGCTAGTGCGACACACAATAATGAAAGCCAAAGTTTCAGGGTAAAGAAAGGGTAATCGTTAGAAGCTAGAACCAAGGTGCTAATCGCACCGGGGCCAATAATGATGGGGAGGGCCATGGGGACAACGGCGATGGACGGCTTATGTTCTGCGGCCACATCATCCGCCAAGGTATGGTTAACGGGGCTATCTTGAGATTGAAGCATGGACAGGCCAACCAATAATAAAATAATGCCACCGGC
>CAYUYG010000126.1:0-5665 GCA_964449125.1 uncultured Coxiellaceae bacterium
ATGTAAAAACCTTATTAGATGATTGGGTGAGGCAGGGTAAAATTTCGCCTGACACGGCTGCGCTGCTGCAGGAATTAGCCGATAAAAATCTTTCGGTCGATGATTATGCAGCTGAATTAGCCAGATTAGTAAAAGAAGGAAAATTGACACCTGAACAAGCTCGATTATTGCTTGAGCAATATAAAAAACAACACGCCAATAAACAATTAGCTGAAAGTTCGCAATTGATGGATGACATGATTAAATCCGGACAATTGCCACTCGATGTTGCTAATCAGTTATTAGATGCGCAAAAACGTAAACTTTCACCAGCTGAATATGCTGCGATGCTGCAAGAATTAGTCAGGCAGGGCAAGTTATCGCCTGAAGCAGCACAACGTTTGCTTGCACAATATACACAACAGCGCGCCAAGGAAATCACCGAGCAAAGTATTGCTTCCTTGCATCAAATGGCTAGAGATGGGGAGTTGACCCCAGATGTGGAAAAGGCTTTGGTTGAGTTAGAAAATGCAATGGTACCGTTTGATACTTACTCCGCTAAGCTGGATGAGTTTATGAAGGCTGGCAAGATCACACCGGCAGTGGCGGCTAAAATTCTGGATGAGTATCGCCGTCAAAAAGATGCGATTGGACCCACTGCGACCATTAATCAATTGCTGCAAGCAGCTGAAGCAGCGGCTTACGGCGAATTAAATGACTTATTGAAAGCTGGAAAAATTTCGCAGGAAACTGCAACGGCGATTGCAGATAAAATTCGAGCGAATGTGTCGTTAGAAGAACATCAGGCATTAATTAATCAACTCGTTCAGGAAAATAAACTGACGCCTGAGTTGGCTAAACAAAAAGTGGCTGATTACAAAGAAGTGAAACGTTTGCGTGAGGCGGCAGCTCGTTTGGCTGCACTGCAAGGTAATAATGCCTCGGCAGCAGAATACGCGGAAGAATTAAAGCGACTGGTTGCTGAAGGGAAATTAACGCCTGAAGAAGCAGCGCGTTTGATGCAGGAATATCAGGCTTTATCTGCTCGAGGTGTTGTAGCAACTACTCCGATTGCAGGTACCGATGAATTTTCCAAGCTGCAACAGCGTGTGCAAGCTGGTGTCACCTCGACGGGAGCAGGGGTAGGTACCGCGGATTTTGACGCTGCACAATCACAGGCATCGCAGGAAGAAGCGCAAGCGCGCCAGGCGCGTTTGGAAGCCATGTTAAATGCAATGCAAGGTCAAGCTCAACAATTAGTGGCTTCCTGGCAGCCGCCCACCATGGAACATAAAGAAGGAACGCCGCTCATATTGGGCGGTAAAGATGGAGTGGGTGGCTCTAGCACCACCACCACAACGACGAGTAAATCCGGTGCTCAAGGTGATAACGCTGAGATGACACCGCCAGTAGTGAAAGCGGGTACGGTCTTGTTCGCTGTGTTGGATACGGCTGTTAACAGCGATTACCCTGATAGTCCGGTGATGGCTACTATCGTCGATGGGAAATATAAAGGTGCAAAATTGCTGGGTAAATTGACGACAGTGAAGGGTATATCCGGTCAAATGGACAGAGTAGGTTTGAATTTCACTTTGATGAATAAAGATGATTGGATGAAATCGAAATCGGTTACTGCTTATGCAATTGATCCTGATACGAGTCGTACGCAATTGGCGAGTGCCGTGAATTATCATTATCTGAAGCGGTTTGGAGCCATGATGGCAACCTCGTTCTTGCAAGGTTATTCAACTGCCATTACAAATGCTGGGACCACTTCGGTTGGTTCAGGTGTATCCACTGCGACTCGTCCAGAGTTAAATCCATCTAGCAAAATTATGGTTGGCTTAGGTCAGATGGGCCAAACTTTGGGAGCAGCGACGCAAAATTACATCAACATACCCCCTACGGTAAAAGTGGATGCCGGTGTTGGTTTGGGTATATTATTTATGTCTGATGTCTCGTAAGGGTCTGGTAACCTAAGGATTTTTTAGGAATAAGTATCGACATAGAATATGCATGGATTGCACTATACTTATTAAAAAGGCCAGTAATCTGAAGGACAAGAGTAAAGAGGTGGAGATAAGATGTTGAATGATCGAGAAGATAAATACGAAGGCCAGGATGATAGCGAATATCATTTTTCAGATGATGACGTGAGCTATGAAGTTGAGCCGCCTGAATCGCCGCAGAAGCCTTCGCCAGATAAAGAGAATTTTCTAAATCGTCTCACTCGATCAAAACGAATGATTATTAGTATTGTGGTCTTTTTAATATTAGTATTCACTGTTTATAAGATGGTCGCCCCCGCTCCTACCGATATTGCAAACACCAACATAGCCGCCGCACCTGCTGTTGTTCAACCGCCGCTCACAGCCACTGCGCCCGCCACAGCCCCCACTTCACCTAATACCGCTTCAAGTGGTGTGATCGCTGTTAATTCGCCTGTTGTAAATACGCAATCGCAGCAGCCTGTACAAACGCCAGTGCAAACACAAACCCAGGCTGGGCAACCCGAACAATCAATGCAACAGCCAGCACAACCAAGCGTGCAGCAACAATCGACTCAACCAGTGATGCCGTCTACTCAAACACAGTCTCAACCTACCGGCACACCGCAAACTAATGTGGTCATACAGTCTCCGCAGTCACCTGCTACCGTATCAAACACGACTACGATTACAACGACACAGACACCAGCTCAAGCCACGACCTCACAACCAACTTCCCCAGCGGAGATGAGTGCCGGCATGTCGGCAGATAGTGAGCGCCTTGCTAATCAGTTACAAAATGAATACCAACAGCGTATCAATGATTACGCTTCGCAAAATAAAGCCTTGCAGGATCAAGTCCAAGTACTCAATGCACGCGTGGCTGGAATGGAAACACAATTAAATCAGCTGGTACAAGCATTAACCAGACAACAGGCACCGAATGCTGCACCACCGGAAGCAGCACCCGCTGCTACACCTGCGCCTGCCTCTGCACCGGTTAGTGGAGCGGATGCGCATGTTTCATATAATGTGCAAGCCATTATTCCAGGCAGAGCTTGGTTGCGTTCAGATAATGGTGAAACAGTCACTGTTGCAGAAGGTGATGTCATCCGTGATTTAGGACGGATTACTAAAATTGATCCTTATGATGGAATTGTTGAGATTAATACTGGTAGCAAAACGGTATCATTGTCTTACGGCAGTGGAGGCTAAGGTATATATAAACTGAAAGAGAGGTAACGCCATGTTGCCAGCATATTTACACATTAAACGTATATCCAGCCTGCGTTGGATTTTATTGCTAACGCTGTTGTGCGTTGTTTTTCCTATTTATGCAGCGGATGCTGATATCACTCCGCTTGTGCCGGTTAGCGATGCGGTGTCAGCACAAACCATGATGGAAAATATTGGTAAACAGATTCCTAATTTAATGCGAATGCTGACTGCCATTGCTTATGTCATGGGCATGTATTTTATTTTTTGGGGGATTGTAAAGTTAAAACAGTACGGTGAGTCTCGTACCATGATGTCCTCTTCGCATGATCTCAAAGGACCTATCATGTTTATCTTTATAGGTGCGCTCCTTCTATATTTCCCAACCTCCGTACAAGTCGGCATGAGTACTTTCTGGACGAACCCGAATCCTTATGGCTATCTCCAAGAACAAGATCAATGGTCGCAATTTATGCGCACTATCTTTTTAATCATCCAATTTATTGGCGCTCTTGCTTTTGTGAGAGGCTTAGTGATTTTAAGTCATTTAGGTGGCCATGGTGGGCAGCCTGGAACATTAGGCAAAGGGTTGACGCATATCATTGGCGGCGTTTTCTGCATCAACATTTATCAATTTGTGCAGGTGATTCTCATTACACTGGGAGTTCCAAGCTATTGAAAATGGTCGTGCGACTTTCAAAAAAACTGTTTAACGTGGATTTCGACTCGGCGTACAATAACTGATACGCTTATTGAAAGGTATGGCCAGTGTGCTTAACCTTGCAAAGTTTGGCTAGGTGCAGCTTGAAATATTAAGCGCATCATAGAGGCGAAGGTTTTAAACTTAAAGGAGACAAAGATGAAAAAAGTGATTTTAGGCGTTCTCGCGCTAACATGTTTTATTGCAGGGACTGCAGCATGGGCGGCCATATCCGGTGTGGGCTCCGTTGCGGCGCAAGTTACCACTAACGTAGCGAATATCGCTAGATTAGTAACGGCAGCATCGTATGTTGCTGGTATGGCATTTGCTGTTGGCGCGATCGTGAAATTTAAAGCGCATAAAGATAACCCGACACAAATTCCAATTGGTACACCAATTGCCTTATTGTTTGTAGGTGCTGCGCTGATTTTTATTCCAACTGTGTTCAGAGTGTCCGGTGCTACCTTATTCGGTTCAACCAGTGGTCAAGTAGCAGGCGTATCAGGTATTACTGATTTTGGCGCCCAACAAGCTGGCGGTTCGAGCAAAACATAAGAATAGAATTTACTATGCATGAACTTCAACTGGCAGTGAATTTAAACGGATGGCGAATTTTTGTCAGACGTAAAGACGATAAAGCATTCCTGCCAGTGCAGAAGCGCATTTTTGAACGTGATAGTTACACTTGTCAGTATTGCAGCTTTCAAGCGATGGAATATCAGGAAGTAGTTAATGCTGACGGCAACTATGCCAATAACAAGCTCAGTAATATGATTACGGCATGCTGTTTTTGTACGCAGGGTTTGTTTTTACAGGCGGTTGGTTTAGATGATATGGGTGGTGGCCAATTGATTTACTTGCCTGAAATGAGTCAGGCTGATTTAAACAGTTTTTGTCATGTATTATTTTGTGCAATGGAAAATAATACTGGCTATCAAGATAGTGCCCAAGCCATTTATCGCAGTTTTAAGTTCCGCAGTCAGATTGTAGAAAATAAATTGGGGTCAGGATCAAGCAATCCAGCAACCCTGGGTCAAATGATTATTGAATATCAAAATCGTGATCCAAAGGTAAAAATTGATTTGTTAAAGGATTTACGGTTATTGCCCTCGCACGTGAAATTTAGGGTACAGTTAGATGCATGGGCCGCTGCGGCCTTGCAGGAATTAAAAGCAGAAGCAGCCGCTGCTGAAGAAAATGAATAAAACACAGTGTGTTAACGGATATCGTGTCAAGAGCAGTGTAAGGATTAAGGAATGCCTGATAGCACCTTCATAGATCCACTACTAAATAGCATTGATGCCGTTTTGGCTTGGTTTAGTACTGAATTAAAACAAACTGTCGAATCCTATTGTGATTTAGAAACAGCCGATGATCGGCATACCATCGTTGCTCGTGATGGCTCGCTAATTTCTGTGGTGCGCATATTTGGCGTCACCCGATTAATTGGCCAAGAAGAATTTGACGCGATACATGCAGGTCTCACGCAAAGTTTGCAAGCCACTTTCAAGCGGCCTGGCCATGCGATGCAAGTGTATTTCTTATATGACCGCGATGCCGTAAAACCAGAAATTGAAGATATTCTCTCGCCCGCTCGTGCCACTTCCAAACGTCTGAAGCTTGATCTGGATGATTTATTTGCTGAACGTGTTAATTACATTTCAAAATATTGTGCCCATGAAGAATTATATTTTGTTTTGTGGACGCGTCCTTTTTCGTTGACGGGTGAGCAATTAAAGCGTGCCAACAAAGAAAAATTAAACTTTATACGCGAGCACAAAAT
>CAYUYG010000127.1:0-2377 GCA_964449125.1 uncultured Coxiellaceae bacterium
CACAATCTCTGCCGGTTTAACCGGTGTATCTTCAACCACATCATGTAACAGTGCAGCCATAATGGTCTGCGGGTCCATACGCATTTGCGCCAATACTTCAGCAACAGCTATGGGATGCGTGATATAAGGTTCACCGGTATAACGTACCTGTGTGCCATGAGCTTGTTTGGCGAAAAGGTAAGCTTTTTCAATCTCAGCTACCTGCTCGCTGGTTAGGTATTGTTTTATCTCATTTTGCAGTACGTCAAATTCGGTCACTTTAATTCCATGGTTTTGAATGAAAGTCATATAAGGTCATATAGTTGTATTTTTAAAGGATTTTCCATTTTACTCTTTTATTATGAATGCTGGGTAGCAAGATCGCCACTGTTCCGTCTTAAACTTTGCTGGTCAAATATGATTTATACTAAGAATTGGATAAAGCGTTTAAAAGAGGAGGTTTTTATGTCGTGCGGAAATTGTGACAGTAAAAACATGCGCTTATGTCCATTTTCATTTGGTTTGGCCATTGGTATTGTGGCTTTTCTAGCAATGTTTTTCTGGTCATTATGGGTAATGAAGTACGGGGTGCCTCCATCGATGGCGGAACATATGGTCGTGCCAGCAACTTTTACAGCTGCATTGGTGCAATCATTATTGTGCTTATTGAAAGGATTTCTCTTCGGTTTCTTCGTTGCTCTACTTTATGACTGGATTTCTTGCTGTTGTAGAGCGCGATGCTGCAAACCAGGTGACAACGGATCATGCGATAGTAGTGACAATATAAAAATCAGCAGACCTCGATAAGGTTTGCTGTTTGTCTTTTCCACCCCGTACCAAAGGAGGTTACGGGGTGCGGATCTTAAATTTTCATTTCTTTTTTATACTCACAGCTTGCCCATTAACTTAACTGTCGGTATGTTTTTATTTATTTCTTTCAGGATACAAAACAATGAAACAAAAAATTCATACCGATCAGGCTCCCAAAGCCATTGGACCTTATTCACAAGCAATAAAAGCAGCGGATACCATTTATTTTTCCGGACAAATTCCGCTCGATCCTCAAACCATGATGCTGTGTTCAAGTGATTTTAGAGAACAAACAACGCAAGTATTTACCAATATGATGGCAGTGGCTAAAGCTGCGGGTGGTGAATTGAGTTCAATTGTGAAACTGACGATTTATCTTATCGACTTGGCGAATTTTGCTATCGTGAATGAAGTCATGCAGAATTTTTTTACCGAACCTTATCCGGCACGCACGACCATACAAGTTTCTGCTTTACCTAAGGAGGCTCAAGTTGAAATTGAAGCCGTGATGATGGTTTAAGATAAATGCCCCGCGTATGCGGGGCATCTTGGTACGCGAATTATTTCTTTTTTGGCGCTAACATGTCCATTGTGCGCAGTATTTTTAAAGCCTGGAATAATTGAAAGTCTTCTTTAGCCAAAGCAAACTCATTGGCTGTCACTAAAGTGGGGTTGGTTTCCATGTTGCTACCAGGTAAATGATTGCGTAATTGATATTCTTTGATCGGTTCAATCATCGCAATATCTTCATCCGTCTGGTTTTTGACAACTTTTAAGTCTTCTACTTGGATATCAGGCACGATGCCGATATTTTGAATCACGCGACCGGATGGTGTGTGATACAAAGCAGTTGTTAATTTTAAGGCATGGTTTTTATCTAATGGAATGACGGTTTGCACAGAGCCTTTGCCGAAACTCGTGGTGCCAACAATGAGTGCGCGACGGTAATCTTGTAAGGCGCCAGCGACAATTTCCGAGGCGGAAGCTGAGCCACCATTAATGAGGACAACGATGGGTGCGCCATCCAAAATGTCAGCGCCGGTTGCTTTGGCACTGTATTGTGCTTCTGGCAAACGTCCTTCGGTATAAACAATCAAATCTTTAAACTTATGCAGATTTTTACTATCCAAGAAATTATTTACGACTTGTACGGCTGTCTCCAGCAAGCCGCCCGGATTGTTGCGCAAATCCAGAATGATGCCACCTAAATGTCCCTGGTTTTTATCTTTTAAGCTCAGAATTGCATCATGCATTAATTTGGCGGTGGGTTCTTGGAATTGGCTGATGCGTACATAACCAAAGTTATTGTCCAGCATTTTGCTTTTTACGCTGGCGATTTTAATGATTTGGCGACTCAGTTTAAAGGTAAGCGGTGCTTTTTCGCCTTTACGCAAAACAGTGAGAACCACCGGCGTATTAGCTTTGCCACGCATTTTTTCAACGGCATCCTGAAGTGTCATTTCACTAACTAGTTTGCCATCAATCGCAACAATGTAATCACCGGGTTTGATTCCCGCTTTTGAGGCTGGGGTATCATCCATGGGTGTAACAATTTTTAAAATCCCGTATTCAGGCGTTACTTCAATGC
>CAYUYG010000127.1:2387-5649 GCA_964449125.1 uncultured Coxiellaceae bacterium
GGGATTACACCACGCTTGAACCGGCGATTCTCGCCGACGCCGCCAAACTCACCGCTGGTCGTCATCAATAAAGTTTTATAAGCTTCGCCATCAAGGTATTCGGAGTGCGGATCAAGCCCGCTTACCATCCCACGTATTGCATCATTTAATAAGGTTTTATCGCCAATGGGCTGTACGTAAAAATCTTTGATAAGAACGATGGTATTGGTAAACCGATTAATATCATCATCGCTCACACCCTGACTTTTTTCTTCGCCGGTGGTCGGTTTTTTTGGCACGACTGGCGATGGGGATTCTGTTTTTGCTTCTGGTGCAATAACATCGGGATCAGGTTTGACCAGTAACGAAGGCGTTGGTAACGGTGCAGCAGAGGGCGGTGTTGTTTCAGCAAGTGCGAGAGAATTGGCGTTGAACAGAAGAGAAAGGCTAGCTACTAAAATGAGAATACGTATGTTCATCTTCAGATGTCCCTTTCGTGATTACTTTTATTATAACACTCGGGAGTTTTTTTATACTAATCTCAAGAGCGAACTACCTGTCATTTCGATCGGTTGCGGCAAATCGAGTAAATAAAGCATAGTAGGTGCGATATCGGACAATTTTCCATCTTCTTTAATGATCTTTGCATCGCGGCCAATATAAATGAAAGGAACCGGATCGCTAGTATGCGCGGTATGTGGCTGATTGGTTGAGTAATCAAACATTTGTTCAGCATTACCGTGATCGGCGGTAATTAAGATTTCTCCGCCGTACAGTTTGCACGCTTGGAGAATTGTACCAATGCATTGATCAATTACTTCAATTGCTTTAACCGTTGCATCAAAGTTTCCCGTATGACCGACCATGTCCGGATTGGCATAATTACAAATAATGACATCATATTGACCACTTTGAATTTCTTTCACGAGTCGTTCAGTCAGTTCGGGTGCGCTCATCTGAGGTTGTAGATCATAAGTGGCAACTTTAGGTGAGGGAATAAGGGCACGGTCTTCGCCCGGATACGCTTCTTCCACGCCGCCATTAAAAAAGAAGGTCACATGTGCGTATTTTTCTGTCTCAGCAATTCTTAATTGTTTAAAATTGGCACGACTTATGCAATCAGCAAAAATATTATTTAAGGGTTGCGATGGAAAAGCGACGGGCAAGCCAAAACGATTGTCATATTCAGATAGGCAAACAAATTCTGCCAGGTGTGGCCATTTTGACCGTACAAAGCCTTGAAAATCGGGATCAATAAACGCTTGCGTCAATTCACGCGCACGGTCAGCTCGGAAATTCATAAAAATAATAGTGTCACCATCATTAATGCTAACCACGGGGTCATTAGCGGCGCGAATGTTGGTTGCTTGCACAAACTCGTCAGTTTCGCCTCGTTGGTAGGCAAGTTCCAAGCCTGCCGCCGCGTTATCTGCCTGATACGGCGCGGTGCCCCCTACCAATAAGTCATAAGCTTTTTGAATACGTTCCCAACGTTTGTCTCTGTCCATTGCGTAATAACGGCCAATTAGCGAAACGATTTTTCCGCATTGAACTTGTTGGCAGTGTTCATTAATAGCGGTGAGCGAAGGGAGGGCACTGCGAGGAGGTGTGTCGCGACCATCCAGGAAAGCATGGATGTATAGAGCAGGTACATGCAATTTGGCAGCCATTTCAATCGTTGCATGCAAATGTTTTTCGTGGCTATGTACGCCGCCAGCTGAAAGCAATCCCATCAAATGTACTGCTTTGCCCGTCTGGCGTGCTTTATTGAAGGCAGCTGCCAGTACTGGGTTGGTGTAAAATTCACCATTTTCAATGGCATAATCAATGCGGGTTAAATCCTGATGCACGATTCTTCCGGCACCCATATTTAAGTGGCCCACTTCGGAATTGCCCATTTGTCCATCCGGCAAGCCGACGCAACGGCCTGAACCGGAGATCAGGGTATGCGGCATATGTTGCCAAAGCTTGTCCCATACGGGTTTTTTGGCAGCCGCGATAGCATTGGCAGTTGTATCTGTTCGGTAACCAAAACCATCCAGAATAATTAATACCAGCGGGCGTGGGCGAACACTTTTCATAGTCTATTTCTTTAATGGATTTGCAAAAGAAGCCTAATTTAACATACTTTTACTTTGGTTTTAACAAAGAGAAAAATTGTTATCTACCCGTTCTAAAGCTAGAATAGTTTTTTTCCGTATTTGTGCGGTATTGGAGCTATTATGACAAGTTTAAAACAAAAAAAAACGTATACACAAATAGCGCTTTCCTTTGTTATGTCGCTGCTAGCCAGCACAGCAAGTTACGCAGACCCTGCAACCACGCTCGATGCGGATGATGCCAATGCGGATACGATTACCACTGTGCAAGATCCATACGAAGGTTTTAACCGCGCCATGTTTACCTTCAATGACAAGGTGGACATTTTTTTACTGAAACCGGTTGCCACTATTTATGACACCATCATGCCAAGGCCCTTAAATCAGGGCGTGCATAATTTCTTTTCTAATTTGGGTGTTGTTCCCACGCTGGCGAATGATTTATTACAAGTTAATTTTTATCAGGCGGCGAATGATTTCTGGCGTTTAGCAATCAATACAACAGTGGGTATTGGTGGCTTGTTTGATGTAGCATCACGCATGGGCTTAAAAAATTATACCAATGATTTTGGTTTGACATTGACTGCCTGGGGCTGGCGTAGTTCAAATTATTTAGTGTTACCGTTTTTAGGGCCAAACACTATTCGCGATGGCGGTGCTGTTTTTGTAGATTATTATGCTTTCTCCGTTTATCCGCGTATTTATCCGCAATCCTTAAGCTATCAAATTTATGGATTGGGGGTGGTGGATCGTCGCGCACAATTATTAAAGTTTCAATCCGTGATGGAAGAAGCGGCTCTCGATAAATATATTTTTGTTCGCAATGCTTACATGCAGCGGCGTGCTTTCCAAATTCAGCAAAATGAACACTTGAGTTATTGGGATCAGGTGGAACAAAAATCACCGGATGACAGTGCGCCTGAAACCACAGACGATGCGGCTGGCACAGCGACCAATATGACACCCAATGAGACCAATACAACCGTCGTTGGGGTCGGTAATGCTGCTTCTGAAGTGGCAGCGCACGTAGATGCCAATGCGGCGCAGGATTCAAAAAATACTAAAAAAAACAGTAAAAAGACTCCGTCACGTAGTGATCAAAACTAGGGCGCAAGTCAAAAAAAGATAAGAAAATCAATCCCTGAGGTTATATATGCTATGCTTATAAGTGAAGTCGATTTTTT
>CAYUYG010000128.1:0-1184 GCA_964449125.1 uncultured Coxiellaceae bacterium
TGCTGGAACTTAAGCAGGATAAATTCAAGTTATTGAGTGCTAATTTAAAATTGGGTGCGGGTGAGGCAACATGGCCGACAGGCGATGGATTGTATATCACTGGAAATTTTGACCGTTTGGATTGGGATAAAATCAAAATTTACCTAGATCAAGCTCAAGGGGCTGGCACAACGAGCATGAGCAATTTACCATTGCCATTACGTAGTATTAATATTAGTGCCAAGCAAATTAAGTTGTTCGGTCAAAATCTTATGCAAGTTAATTTACAAGCGCAGCCTGCTGGAAAAAATTGGAATGTGACGATCAATAGCCCTGCGATTCGTGGCCAATTGCAAGTACCAACGGCTTTTTCCTCTGCAGGGTTGATCAATGCGCAATTTGAAAAATTGGCATTACAATCGGTTGCCAACAACAGTAAAACCCAAACGATAGATGCTAAATCGTTACCCTCTATTAATTTTAACGCTAACAATGTTAGTTATAACAAAATGCAACTTGGTCAGGTAAGTTTTAAAACTGCACCTAGCACCAATGGTTTGGAAATACACGGATTACAAATTACCAATGCTAATATGGTCGTGAGAGCAGAAGGCGATTGGACGCAGGCGGGTACACGCTTGCGTGGCAGTGCGACGTCTACTAATGTCAGTGGCTTACTCAATAATTTTGGTTTTGATGCGCATAATTTTATTGCCAGCAAGGGTAGTTTGAATTTCGATTTGGGCTGGCGTGATGCACCGTATGCGCCAACGCTGGCAAGTTTAAATGGCGATGCGCAAATGGATTTGGGCAAGGGACGTGTGGTTGAGGTGGGTTCGGGCAATGACGCGCAAATAGGATTGGGTCGGATGCTGAGCATTTTTAGTTTGCAATCTATCCCACGACGTTTGTCAGGTGATTTCAGTGATCTTTTTCAGCAAGGATACAGTTTTGATTCTGTGCTGGGTGATTTCACATTTAAAAATGGCGATGCTTTTACGAATAATATGCGTATCGAAGGTCCCATGGCCAAGGTCACGATTAATGGACGAATTGGTTTAAAAAATAAAGATTACAATTTTGTTCTCAGTGTTACACCTTATGTTACTTCCAGTCTGCCATTAGCTGCTTCTTGTGTGGGTTGCCTGTCGACGGTATTAGCTGACCTGACTGTCAGTACTTTGTTTGTTTACCAGGTCTCCAAA
>CAYUYG010000128.1:1194-5637 GCA_964449125.1 uncultured Coxiellaceae bacterium
AAAAAGAGAGATTTACGTTTGTTTATAATGGTTCACCCTTATAGTGATTCCAGTTTGCCATTTGCTGAGGCCTGTATAGGTGGCCCGGTGACGGGATTAGCTGCCCTGGCTGTCAATAGGGTGTTGGGTTCACAGGTGTCAAAAAAGATTGCCCCGTATCAATACCTTGTTACTGGACCATGGGCCAATCCAAGTTTGCAACCCATGAGTACCGGGCAATCACCGCGGCAACAACGAGCTCGATGAGCGTTTTAAAATAGTTTAATTCTAATTAATTGAATAAGCGGCTCTTAGAGCTGTGTGATAAAAACAAGCCGAGCAGTGTTAACTCATTTTTTTCGCGCGGGCGCGTGCAATGGCTTCTTGAATATAAGTTTGTTTTTTTGTGGTGGAATGAACTTGTTGTTTCTGTTCTTTATTTATTTTTTCTAGTTTTAAGCGGGCTTCACGTGCCGTAAAACGTTGACGTGCGTGATCAGCCATCATGCGTTCGTCAGTATCGAGTGGTTGAGTCAACAGCATATCAATACAATCCACCGGACACGGTGCAATACATAATTCACAGCCTGTGCATTCACTGGCAATAACGGTATGCATTTGTTTGCCGCTGCCTACGATTGCATCAACAGGGCAGGCTTGAATGCATTTGGCGCAGCCTATGCATTCATTTTCGCGTATCACGGCAAGCATTTTTGGTTTTGCTTTTTTGGCCATTTCTTCCAAAAAAGGACTCGGGTCTTGCGCCGTTAATTCGCCTAATGCTTGTAATGTTTTAACGCCACCTGGTGGGCATAAATTAAACGCTGCACCTTCGAACACCATCGCTTCTGCATAGGGCATACAACCACCATAGCCGCATAACCCACATTGGGTTTGCGGCAATAAGGCGTCAATTTGTTCGGGCGACACGTTTTTCATTACTTGACCTTCATGCCTGGCTTGGCATCGCCATCTGGACTGACGACCCATAGTTCTGTACCCCCGGGTCCGGCTGCTAATACCATGCCTTCTGACATACCAAAACGCATTTTGCGCGGTGCGAGATTGGCAACAACGACAACGTGTTTTCCAATTAATTGTTCAGGTTGATAAGCAGATTTGATACCAGCAAAAATTTGCCGCGTTTCATCGCCTAAATCTACTTGCAAGCGCAATAATTTATCGGCGCCTTCAACGGCTTCTGCTGCCGTAATTTTGGCGATGCGTAAATCAACCTTATTGAAATCATCAATGCTGATGTATTCAGTTTTAGGCGCTTCGACAGGTGTCGTGGTTTCGGGTGTGGCAGGGAGGATGTTAGCTTGGCCTGACATTTTAATTGCCTCAATTTGTTTTGGATCAATACGATTAATGAGTGGTTGAAATTCACGAATTTTATGATTTAGTAATGGCGTGTTTTTATCGTCCCATTGCAAAGGTTGGATATTTAAAAAAGCTTCCACTTGTTCGGCAGTGTGCGGCAGCACTGGCTTTAGGTAAATCATGAGTACGCGAAATAAATTTAAGCCCGTGGAGCAGACGGCCTGAACGTCTTCTTTTTTGGCAGGATCTTTAATTAAGGTCCACGGTTTTTTCTCGTCGATATATTGATTGGCTTTATCAGCCAGTGCCATGATTTGGCGGATAGCATGACTATATTCCATATTGTTCCAGCGTTTGGCAATGTCATTACCGGCATTAGCAAATGACTGATATAAATCTGGCTCGGAACATGTTGCGGTTAAGTGGCCATCAAAATGCTTAGTAATAAAGCTCGCGCAGCGACTGGCGATATTTATAAATTTTCCGACTAAATCAGAATTAATACGTTGGGTGAAATCATCAAAGTTAATGTCTAAGTCTTCAATTCGATCGCTTAATTTTGCAGCGAAGTAATATCGTAAGTATTCTGGTTGTAAGTAATTAAGATAGGTTCTGGCTTTGATAAAGGTGCCGCGTGATTTCGACATTTTTTGGCCGTTAATGGTTAGAAAGCCATTGGCAAAAATGGCAGTCGGAGTTCGATGGTTGGCACCGTGCAAGATGGCGGGCCAGAATAAGGCGTGAAAATAAATAATGTCTTTCCCGATAAAATGATAGAGTTCGGTTTTACTGTCAGCACTCCAATACTCCTCAAAATTTAAATCTTTGCGTTTTTCGCAAAGATTTTTAAAGCTGGCCATGTAACCGACAGGCGCGTCTAACCATACATAAAAATATTTGTCAGGGGTGCCAGGTATGGGGAAACCAAAGTACGGCGCATCACGGGAAATATCCCACTCGCGCAATCCTGCTTCAAACCATTCACCAAGTTTATTGCTTACTTGCTCTTGGAGATGATTACCCCGAGTCCAATTTTTTAAAAAAGTTTCGTAATTTTGTAACTTAAAGAAGTAATGCTCTGATTCTTTTTCAATCGGTTTTGTGCCGGACAAAGTGGAATACGGGTTTTTTAAATCGGTTGGGGCATAAGTTGCCCCGCAGTTTTCACAATTATCCCCGTATTGGTCTTTGGCGTCGCATTTCGGGCATTCACCCTTGATATAGCGGTCGGGCAAAAACATATTCTTGGCGGGATCGAATAATTGTGTGATGGTGCGTTTAACGATATTGTCTGCTTTGACATGCTGTTCAAATATCGTTTCAACTAGAGCCTTATTTTCCGGTGAATGCGTCGTGTAGTAATTGTCGAAAGTAATTAAAAAATCTTTAAAATCAGCTGCGTGTTCATCCTGAATTTTTTTGATCATTGTTTCAGGCGTCATGCCAAGTTTTTCAGCTTGAATCATGATCGGTGTGCCATGACTATCACTACCGCAAATATACAGGCAATCATTTCCTAGCATTTTCTGAAACCTGACCCACATATCGGCTTGTAGGTAACCAACCATGTGGCCAAGGTGTAATGGTCCGTTTGCATAAGGCAATGCATTGGTGACTAAAATTTTGCGTTTTACCGGCATGTTACTATCGTTCCTTATGTTTGCGCGCAGCTTTGTACGCCTGGGCTTTAGCTTTTTCAAAAAAGTGGTAAAGTATAGCAAATTCATTGTGGCTTGGAGAGTACCTGTGTTGCAAAAAGCAATTGAAGACAAGCTAGCCCAATACATTGATCCGTATCTCGAAAAAGACTTATTTTCAGCCAAGGCGATCAAGCGTCTTGCCGTGGACGATAAGCTTATCCAGGTGGATTTAGTGCTCGGTTATCCTTGCCAATCCGGGCAGGCAGCGGCTGTTGCTGCGCTTTCCGCTCTCCTTGCGCCAGTGGCGGGGGGCAGGACTGTCGAGATTAACTGCGTTAGCCGTATAGAAAGCCATGCGGGCCAGCAAGGCATTCCCGGCTTGTCGAATGTCAAAAATATCATTGCGGTGGGTTCAGGCAAGGGCGGCGTCGGTAAATCCACGGTGGCTGTCAATTTGGCCTTGGCCCTGGTTAAAGATGGCGCAAAGGTGGGGATGTTGGACGCCGATATTTACGGCCCAAGCCAACCCGCTATGTTAGGCACAATGGGGCAAAAACCGACCCTGGCGGGCAGAATGTTGCAACCGATTCAACGTCATGGCTTGCAATCCATGTCGATTGGCTACCTCATTGATGAGCAGGCCCCGATGGTATGGCGTGGTCCTATGATTGGTAAGGCGCTTCAGCAATTGCTGCACGATACCCATTGGGATGCATTGGATTATCTTATTATCGATTTGCCGCCAGGCACGGGCGATATTCAGTTAACCCTTTGCCAAAAAATTCCCGTGAGTGGAGCAATCGTGGTGACGACACCACAAGATTTGGCCTTACTGGACGTGCGCCGCGCCTGTGAAATGTTTCATAAATTAAATGTGCCGATTTTAGGCGTGATTGAAAACATGAGTGTGTATCATTGCTCGAACTGCGGGCATGAAGAGCATTTATTTGGTCGCGATGGCGGCGAGAAATTGGCAAAGCAATACGATATCCCCTTATTAGGCCGTGTGCCACTCGATAAACTTATTCGCGAAATGACAGATAGCGGGGAACCGCCCCTGACGCAAGCAGCGAATTCGCATACTGACTTATTTGTTACTGCGGCACGAAAGGCAACGGCGAAACTTTCCTTGCAACCTAAAGATTATTCGCATAAGTTCCCTAAAGTCGTTGTTGAATAAGAAATAAAAAAAGGATCACGAAATGACAATAAAATCTGACAAGTGGATACGTCGCATGGCGCAAGAGCATGGCATGATCGAGCCGTTTGAAGCGAAACAAGTGCGGCATGGCGCCAATGGTAAAATTGTCTCGCATGGCACCTCCAGTTATGGCTACGATATTCGCTGTTCTAATGAATTTAAAATTTTTACCAATATTAATTCTGCTATCGTGGATCCTAAAAATTTTGCGCCGGATAGTTTCGTTGATGTGGTGTCAGACGTGTGTATCATTCCTCCCAATTCCTTCGCGCTAGCACGCAGTGTGGAATATTTTCGTAT
>CAYUYG010000129.1:0-5633 GCA_964449125.1 uncultured Coxiellaceae bacterium
ATTCATTTATTTTTCCCCATGTCAGCGGCTGTTTTAACTGCTCTTCGATCAGGCAAACACGTTGGCCATCAGCAGGAGTAGTCAAACTTAAAGCTAAGCCTTGATGGCCAGCACGCCCAGTGCGACCAATACGATGCGTGTGTACATCTTTTTCAAAGGCAAGATCGTAATTAATGACGGCGGGTAATTCTTTAATATCCAGTCCGCGCGCAGCCACATCGGTTGCAACTAAAATAGAGCAACTCTTATTGACGAATTGCACGACAACCTGATCACGATCAATCTGTTCCATATCACCATTCAAGGCGAGCGCGCTCAATCCTGCTTCATTCAGCTTCTTGGCTAGCTCAGCGGTTTGTTGTTTCATATTACAAAAAATCAGGGTCGAGCTGGGTTTATAATGTAATAACAAAGCTTTTAAGATAGAAAACTTTGCCGCTTGATTCTCGGCTTCATAAAAACGCTGTTCAATATCGTATTCGGTGTGCGCCGCTTCGATCAGGATTTCTTTTGGATTGCGCATGAATTGTCTGGCTAATTTTTTGATTTCATCGGGGTACGTGGCGGAAAATAATAGGGTTTGGCGTTGCTTTGGGCAAGCTGCAATGATCGCCTTGATATCCTCAAAAAAACCCATATCCAACATTCTATCCGCTTCATCTAACACTAGCGTTTGTAAGCTTTGCAATGAAAGCGTTTCTTTATCGATATGTTTTTGTATGCGACCTGGCGTACCAACAACAATATGCGCGCCGTGTCTTAATGACTCCTCTTGTGGCCGCAGTGGCATACCACCTGATAAATTCAAGACTTTCACATTCGGCATGAGCCGGGCAAGTTGTCGTAAAGCCTGACTTACTTGTTCTGCAAGTTCACGAGTGGGGCAGAGAATCAAAGCTTGAATCGCATAATTTTCAATAGTGAGGCGATTTAATAACGCTAGGCCAAAAGCAGCCGTTTTACCACTACCTGTTTTCGCTTTGGCAATGACATCCTCGCCTTTTAGCATAATAGGCAAGCTTTCTGACTGGATAGGTGTCATCAACTTATAATTGAGGGAATCAAGATTGGTGAGTAAAGCGTCGCGCAACGCTAAGGTGGAAAAAGACAATTCTTGCTTGGATTCAACAGGATTCATTATTTCAAACTCATTCAAAGAAGGACGTAGCCTATCATTTATTAGTGCATTTTTGAATCAGATTATTTGGTTTTGACGTAGAAAAAATGCTATGATGCCCCGTGCTTAGTAGACGGTTAGACCCCTCCATCTGGTTACCCTTTTCTGACACCGTTTCATCAACTAAAAATAGGATAGAGCTGTTATGGCCACCGGCACAGTAAAGCGTTTTAACAAAATTAAAGGCTATGGATTCATTGCTGCAGATGGCAGCGACAACGAAGTATTTGTCCATTTTTCAGAGGTGGACATGGCTGGTTATAAAGAATTAAAAGAAGGCCAGCGCATTAGCTTCACACTCGCTCAGGGAGAAAGAGGCGAATTTGCAACAAAAGTAAAACTGATTGATTAACACGGTCTCTCCTACAGAAGGTTTGGGTCAATGCTAGATATTCGCGATATTAGTATGGAGTTTGGAAAAAAATCCTTATTCCAAGATGTAAATTTAATTTTGTTGCCGCCTGCGCGCTACGGTGTCGTTGGCGCAAACGGCACAGGCAAATCCACGTTTTTAAAAATTTTAGCCGGTGAAGAAGCAGCCAGCCGTGGTAGTGTTGAAAAAGCGAAAAGTCTTAGTGTTGGTATTTTAAAACAAGACCACTTTCGTTACGAAAACGATCGTATTATTGACGTTGTCATTCGTGGCAATCCACGCCTATGGGATGCCTTAACAGAAAAAGATCGCTTATTTCAAAAAGAAGATTTCACCGAAGCCGATGGTTATCGCCTTAGCGAATTAGAAGAAATCATCATGCATGAAGGCGGCTATGAAGCCGAAGCCGATGTAAAAAACTTATTACTGGGCCTGGGGATCGCAGAAAAATATCATCAGGGACCCTTAGCTGCTTTATCTGGCGGTTACAAATTACGCGTGTTACTCGCACAAGTACTTTATCAAAAACCCGATATTATGTTGCTGGATGAACCCACCAATCACTTGGATATTTTATCCATTGCCTGGTTGCAAAACTTCTTAATTACAAGCTTTAAAGGTTTATTAGTTTTTATTTCGCATGATCGAGATTTTTTAAACGGTCTTTCCACTAATATTCTTGATATTGATTACGATACCGTATTCGACTACGTTGGCAATTACGAGCAATTTATAACGGCCAAAGAAGAATCCTTGCGTTTGCGACAAAGTGAATTAAAAAACCAAGAGAAAAAAGTTGAAGCCTTGCAGCGCTTTGTCGATCGATTCGGTGCAAAAGCCAGTAAGGCCGCACAAGCTGCCTCTCGCCAAAAAATGATTGATCGTATTGAAAAAGTGGAAATTAAAGATTCCAATATTATGAAGCCATTTTTTCATTTTGTTCCGCAACGGGCTTCAGGTAAATCCGTTTTAACGGTAGAACATTTAAGCAAACAATTTGATACGCGTGTCTTATTAAAAAATGTATCCTTTGATATTCATCGCGGTAATAAATGCGCTATTATCGGTCCGAATGGTATTGGTAAATCGACTTTATTGAAAATTTTATTAAATGAAGTCACTTCGGACGAAGGTCGTTTTGAATGGAGTGAGACAGTACAAGTGGGTTATTTTGCGCAAGATTACCGCACCCAATTGCCTCCACAACACACCATTCTGCAATGGCTGGAAGATCATATCGTGGCGCCCTCACAGGATATTCGCAAAGTATTAGGCCAAGTATTATTTCGCGGCGACGATGTCGACAAGAAAATCGCCATGTTGAGCGGCGGCGAATCAGCCCGCCTAGTCTTAGCTAAATTGATTTTAGAAAAAAATAATGTCCTCATTTTGGATGAACCGACTAATCACCTTGACCTTGAATCGATTGATGCATTGATTGAAGCTTTGCAAAAATTTCCCGGTGCTGTGCTGTTTGTCAGCCATAACCGTTATTTTATTGATCATATTTCAACACGTTTCTTAGCCTTAACAGAACATCATGGCGTTCCGAATTACTTGGGTAATTAACCCGATTATCTCGCGCAATTTGGCGAAGATTATTTGGCTAAGGTTTAAGACACTCAACAGGGATAAAAGATGCCAAGGTTTTTTTTACTTATCTCAGTATTAACTATGCTGGCGTCCTCCGCTTTTAGTGCAAATTGCAGTATTTCCACCTCTGACGAAAAAAATTTGCTATCCCTCACATATGAGCATTTTGATCAAGAAAAGCTTGGGTGGCGACAATATGGGATATTAGGTTGTTACCATGAAGCAGGGATTTTAATAGACAAATATCTTAAACAGAATCAAGCGGCACTGAAAGATTGGCAAATCATTGGCATCGTTTGGCATGCTGGACAAATGTATGCATTTAACAATGAATATAAAATAGCAAAAATGAGGTTTGTTCAGTCAATTAATCCCAATGAACTTAAAACTGCACCAATACTCTGGAATGACTATGTTTTTGCTACGATTGCCTTTCTTGACAATGACATGCCCACGCTAAAAATACATCGCGATAAGATTGCTAATGGGCCAACGGTTAACGGTATAAAACTAAATCTAAATGTAGTTGAGAACTTAATTTACCATTTCGGACAGCCTTATGCCATCGCTTACCGTGCAAGTCAGCTGTAGGTTGGGCTAAGCGTTGTTTGCGCAGCCCAACGATCAAATCATTCCACTTTTCGCTGGGCTTCGTAACCTCAGCCCAGCCTACCTCATAATCAATTTATCAATGCATCAAAACCGTAGCGAGCCGTTGGGCAATCCAGATTTACTTCGACTGATTCTCTTTTTTTGCTAGCTCCATCACATGGCTAACAAATTCACGCTTCGCTTCAGTATATTGCTCACGATCATCGACATATTGCTGCGCAAGCCGTAGTTTCAATTGAAGGTAAGCTTGCGCCATATCTGGATGAGTTAATAAATAATCTCGAAAAATAATTTTGGTTTGCCAATGTTCTGAAGTAGGCAAAAAAATATGAACATGATGCGTGCGTTTATCGCCAAAGGGTGGCATGCCTTTTACAAAAAATAGCCGCTGCGGATCGGGATTGTCTGCCCAATACTCATAACCTAATTTTTGCAAGGCCGGCACCGCGATGACTTTCATTTCTTCCAATGAATGAACAGCAATTTGAATATCAATAATGGGTTTTGCTGGCATATTTGGAATGGCCGTACTGCCCACATGCTGAATATCCATTATCTTACTGACAGGAAGTGCGGCTCGCAATTTGCTAATTTCAATACTGGCTTTATTTGGCCATTCAACATCATAAGCAACAATATCAACATAATCTTTTTTAAGTATTTCTGGATCGTTGCTGACATAATCTTCAATCGTCATTGCCCAATGCTCATGACCACGCCATTCACCGTTAATTTTTAGATACCGTGGTGAAAATCCCTCATAACGAAATCCATTATTTTGTACTAATTGTATGGACTGTCGATTATCAGGTTGTATATTCGCCTCAATACGGTGAAGCTTTAGTTCATTGAATACTTTTGCCAAAACCAATTTCAAACCTGCGCTCATATAGCCCTTACCAGCAAAATCAGCCACCGCGTAAAAACCGAGATAAGCATTTTGAAATAATCCACGAACCATTTCGCTAATATTAAAAACACCGGCAATATTTCCTAATTCATCACAGACAAGAAAACTTTTATGCGTTGATTGCTGGTAGCGTTTAATATAGCCATTAAATTCGAGGGGTGTGATCGGGGCGGTTACCCACGGATGATGCAAGCTTTCGCTGCGCTGCATCGCAGCGAGAAATTTTTCTTTATCATCAACCGTTAGTTCACGAATAAAAAGAGGGCCCATAACAGAATCCTGCAATGAATTTAAAACATTCTACAATATAAGGCTAATGTGGATCGACGCTATCGTTGTCATTTAATGCCAATATAAATATCCAAGCTCGCTTTGGCAGGATCGATTGCACGGTGATCATATACTTCAAAATCAGCAATGTAAGCCCTCTCCCCTCCAAAATCATGTGCTGACATTTTCCAAATTTCTTGCCAAGCACTAATAACGACTTCTGGCATTTTTCCCGGTAAGGTGGTGAACTTTTGGTAGTTTGTAGCAGGAATAGTTAATGGCTGTAATCCAGCTGGAATATTTTCAAATGAGCTAACTTCTTCGCCAATGAAATAAGTATAATCGCCGTGTTCATTGCTTTCATAATCTGTGTAAACTGAGAGCGTTATTCCTGGATTTTTTCGATTGATTAATTGATTTGCAATGCCTTGGCTCCAAAAACGACCGGCTAATTCACCAATTTTAGAAGTTTCTGCTGTCATTTCATTTTTATTATTTGTACGAGCAGTTAACCCTACTAGTTTAATTTCAGATTTGCTAACTAATTCTTTTTTCATAAAAATGCTAGTCTCCTGAAGACTCTGATCGAGCACTGGGTGTCCCTTTCTTGAGTAAGAAAATGCAATACTAATTTATAATTACTCGTTATGAAAATCTACCCATTAACAGAACAGAAGAGCCTACGCTTCCCTGAAAAA
>CAYUYG010000130.1:0-5572 GCA_964449125.1 uncultured Coxiellaceae bacterium
TCGATGGGCTTATGGTTGCGACGTGAACTGTCTGGCTGGCATGTGTGGGCATTAACTTTGTTGATCGTATTAATTATTAATCCGCTTGATGTGTTAACAGAAAGTTTTTGGCTATCCTTTGCCACGATTGCACTGATTATCTATGGCATGGACGGTCGATTACAGCCGCATGGCTGGTGGTGGAAGTGGGGGAGAGTGCAATGGGTGATTGGACTAGGTTTAATACCTTTAAGCCTGTTATTTTTTCAGGAATGCTCGCTGATTTCATTTGCTGCAAATACTATCGCCATCCCCTGGTTAGGGTATTTGATATTACCGTTTTGTTTGTTAGCCAGTGTTTTTTTATTTATTTGCCCCAATATCGGCGCGTGGCTATTGTATGTAGCAGATAAAAGTCTTGCGGGCTTGTGGTTTGTTCTGACCTGGTGTGCGCATCATTCTTTTGCAGTCTGGCATCATGCGCTTCCCAATAATTATATTGTCATCACGACCATTCTTGCTTGTTTATTATTGCTATTACCTTTGGGTGTGCGCGGTCGCTGGCTGGGCTTGATATGGGCTGCACCCATGTTTTGTTTCGTACCTAATAAACCAGCCCAGGGCGATTTTTGGATGACGTTGCTTGATGTCGGCCAGGGTTTGTCTGTGGTCGTGCAAACAGAGCGCCATTTGCTGATATATGATGCGGGCGCAAAATATAATAACCATGCTGATATGGGTGAACGTATTGTACTGCCTTATTTGCGTGTCATCAGTCGTCCGCAAATCGATGAATTAGTCATCAGTCATCCTGATAATGATCATCTGGGCGGTGTATCAGTCTTGCTTAACACTTTAAAAGTGCAATCAATCCATACCAGCGTGCCCGCAAAGTTAAACGTCTTTGCCGCTTATTGCCTTGCTCAGCAAAGTTGGCAATGGGAAGGGGTTAATTTTACTTTTTTATATCCGGACCAGGGCAGCTTGGGTTTAGGCAATGATAGTTCGTGTGTGTTGCGTATTGATAATGGTGACCATGCCGTTTTGTTAGCCGGCGATATTGAAAAACTGGCTGAAAAAAACTTATTGCACGATTCGAAAAACTTAAGAGCCGACATGTTAATTGCGCCGCATCACGGTAGCAAAACATCTGCATTGCCTGCGTTTATTAATGCGGTACAGCCGCATTGGGTTGTTTATTCAACCGGGTATCAAAATCGCTATCATTTTCCTCATCCGAGAGTCGTTGCAGCGTATGCAGCCATTCATGCACAGCAATGGAATTCTGTCGAAACAGGTACCTTGGAAGTTCAATTCAATCATGGCAAACCACCGCAGTTTGCTGCGTATCGTGCAACGCATGCTCGATATTGGATGGATAACAGCGTTAGCTTGTCCCGCAGTTTGACTACGGGATAGCTGATAAGAAAGTTTGCTGTCTGTTTGATTGGATAACGTGAATCAGATATTAATGATTAACGGTTTCTTTTTTTCCATGCAGCAGCAAATCAATTGCCATCAACAGTGCCGTGTTGTCGATGGGTTTTTCAAATGACACGGATGCACCCAAAGTTTCAGATAAATCGAGATAACCCGTCGGATCCAGACGGCCGCCGCCCGAAATAGCAATGATTTCCAGATTAGGATGACCATTTTTAACTTCGGAAATCAGTGTAATGCCACTTTTTTTCGGCATGATGATGTCTGTGACCATAATATCGGGTTTTTCCTTGCGCAAATATTCGGTGGCTTCTTCACCGTTCGCAGCGCAGACAACTTGATGTGACGCGCGTTCTAAAACTTGCGTCAGCATGTCTCTGACTAAATCATCGTCTTCTACGAGTAAAATTTTTGCCATGTTTATCTCCTTATTGCGGAATATGTTCCGGCAGTAAAATCACAAATGTCGTTCCATGTCCTAATTGGCTTTTAACGCTAATCTCGCCCTGATGTTCTTTGATAATCGAATGCACTATAGATAAACCCAAACCAGTACCTTTGCCAACTTCTTTCGTTGTAAAGAACGGTTCAAACATGCGTTCGATAGTCGGTTGATCCATCCCATGGCCGGTGTCGGTAATTTCGATCTTATAATAATTCTGCTGCAAAATTTTGGGAAATTGTTTGAGAAGCGCATCGTGACTTTGAACCAATGATACGTGAATACTCACATTGCCTTCGCCATCCATTGCATCGACAGCATTATTGATAATATTGACCAGTACTTGATGGATTTGGGTTTGATTGCCAAGAATGGTGCCGTCCACTTCTGTTTTAAAATCAATCATGACGCTAGCTGGAATGGTTGGTGTCAATAATGACAGCGCGGCTTCAATCGTGCTTTTCAAGGGGATAACATCAAAATGATGATGTTGCCGTCGGCTAAAGGCAAGAATTCTGGCTATCAGTTCCTGGCCGCGATGCGCGGCTTCCAGTACTTTGCCCAAGTTTTTATAGGGCAAACTGTCTTTGGTCAGGTCTTCGCGAGTGATTTCAACATAGCCAATGACTGCATACAGGAGATTATTAAAATCATGGGCAATGCCGCCGGCGAGCGTACCCATTGCCTGTAATTTTTGGCCTTGTAAGAGGGCTACTTCGAGCTTTTGTTTGGTTTCTTCCGCATTGATGCGTTCACTGATTTCTTTTTTTAAATCTTCGTTAATTTTATCTAGAATCTGGGCCCGCTGTTTTGCCACCTGTGTAATGCGTACAATGGCGCCAGCTAAAATGGATGCCAGGATGCCTACGGTCAAAATGAGCCAGGGAACGTGATTACGTAGGTCTGACAGGACATTAAAATTTGTCCCAAATTGCTGCCAGAGCAGGTACCAAAGACTAATGGAGAGCAGAATACCCACTACTGCTACCACCAGCGGCCACCAGCGTCTGTGTGAATTACTGAGAACCTTTTCCCTCACAGTCGATTCTCCAACGGGGCTTTTTCACCTTTTTTAGGAGTAAATTCCATTTTTCTGGCATTTGTGGCTAATATAAGCTACAAAAATATAGCTTAATCGATTTAGAGTGTGGAATCTATCGGAATGGAACTGGCATAATATGCCCATCATTTTAGGGACCCAAACATGCAATTGTCGAAGATTAAAATATCGGGCTTTAAGTCCTTCGTCGATCCAACCACCATTGCCTTACCTGGCAAGCTGGTAGCGATTGTCGGCCCCAATGGCTGCGGTAAATCCAATATTATTGATGCCGTGACCTGGGTCATGGGTGAAAGCTCACCTAAGTATTTGCGTGGCGAATCGCTGACAGACGTTATTTTTAACGGTTCGAGTGCCAGAAAGCCGGTCGGGCAGGCGGCAGTTGAGCTCATCTTTGATAATAGTGATGGCACGATTGGCGGGGAATACTCTAAATTCGCTGAAATTTCTGTCAGACGCATGATCAATCGCGAGTCCGACTCAACCTATTACCTAAACGGCGTACGCTGTCGTAAGCGCGATATCGTCGATATCTTCCTTGGGACAGGTTTAGGGCCACGAAGCTATTCTATTATTGGTCAAAATATGATCAGCAAGGTTATTGACGCCAAACCTGACGATTTGCGGACTTACCTTGAAGAAGCGGCAGGTATTTCAAAATATAAAGAACGCCGGCACGAAACAGAATTGCGCATTAAACATACCAAAGAAAACCTCGATCGTGTTATCGATTTGCGCACGGAATTGGAAAAACAATTAGGCCATTTAAAACATCAAGCGAATGTTGCGGAAAAATTTAAAGTATTAAAACAGCAAGAACGGGTATTGCGTGCAGAATTGTTTGCGATCCAATGGCGGCAGCTTGATAGTAAGATGGTTAATTACACTTTGCAGATGCAGCGCGAAGAAACTGCATTAGAAGCAAGGCATAGCGAAGTTAGCAAAACCGAACGTGACATTGAGCAAACCCGTCATGAACAGCGTGTTGCCCAGGATGCATTCCAAGAAGTGCAGCGTCGTTATTATGCAGTAGGTAATGAAATTACTCGCATTGAACAGGATGCTTTGCATCATCAAGAAAGACAGCAGCAGTGGGAAAATGACTTAAAACAAACCGATGAAGATTGGCAGACAGCGAAAGGCCAAATTGTCGAGGCAGAAGATGAATTAAAAGATTTAGAACATGAGGTAGTGCAAGTTGAGCCTGAATTAACTGAAGCAAAAGAAGAATACACCACGCTGCAGCAAGAACTGGAACAAGCTGACGAAGCGATGCAAGCTGGCCAGGATGATTGGGATGAGTTTAATCAATTGTCTGCTAAAACTGCGCAGACTGCGCAAGTCGAAAAAACCCGAATTCAGCAAATCGAACAGCGCATTGGCTTTTTGCAAAAACGCAAAGAACAATTGCAACAGGATCAGGGTCGTTTTGATTTTGCCGTGATTGAGCAGGAAATCAAGGAATACTCGAGACAGGGTGCGGAACTTCAGGATAAGCTGGAAGCGCAAGGTGAGCAATTATCTGATCTGCGCGATGAAATTAACGACCTTCAATCAGCACAAAAAGATGCGAATAATCGTCTTGATCAAGTGCGCGGTGAAGCGCAACGTTTGCGCGGCCAACAAGCCTCACTCGAAGCCTTACAGCAAACTGCATTAGGACAACGTAATAATCCTGCTGCACCCTGGGCATCAAAACACAATCTCAGCAGTAAGCCACGTCTCGCCCAAAATATTGAAGTTGAAAAAGGCTGGGAATTTGCAGTTGAAAAAGTGTTGGGTTTTTGTCTGCAAGCTATTTGCGTCGATCAGTTGCAAGATGTTGTTGCGCATGTTGATGACTTTAAATCCGGTAATTTATGTGTGTTTAATAGCAGTCAGTCGGCATCTGCCACCCAAAATTCATCTAAAGCCGATTTATTACTGCAGAAAGTAAAATCGCCATGGCCGCTTGATTCTCTGTTGGCGGGTATTTATATCGCCGATAATCTGGAGCAGGCATTGACCTTGTGCACCTCACTTGATGTGCATGAGTCAATTATTACCCGCGATGGTTTATGGCTAAACCGATCCTGGCTTAAAGTGTTACGTGAAGAAGATTCGGCAGCAGGCGTATTCCAGCGTGAACAGGAGTTGAAACAGCTGGCTGCGCGTATTGATGAATTGCAAACGACGCAACAAGACTTGGAAGAAGCCATTGCCGAACGCCGTGAAGAAATTCAACGTTTGGAGCAACAGCGCGAACAATTGCAACAGTCTTACAATCAGCAGCAAGCCCAATCGGCCCAAGTGAATGCGCAGCAAAAAATGCGTCAGGAAAAGTTGGCTGATTTAAAAACGCAATTAAACCGTTTTCAAACTGAGCAGGCTGACTGCACCGCACAATTTGAGCAGGCGCAAATGGAATTATCCGACGCTCGCAATAATTGGGAAAAAGCGATGACCGATCTTGAACAGCAAGCAGGTCGACGCGAAGCCTTAGTCGCAAACCGTGATCAGGCGCGGTTAAGCCTGCAAGGTTTACGTGATAGCGTCAATCGCACTAAGGAAAAGATGCATGCTCTTGAAATCCGCATACAAACGGCCAAATCGCAAAAGAGTGCATTACAGCAAAGCATTGCGCGTAGGCAAACTCAGAATGCTTCGTTAAA
>CAYUYG010000131.1:0-5565 GCA_964449125.1 uncultured Coxiellaceae bacterium
TTAAGGCATGGCAGCGATTGCTACTATTTTGGAGCTTCTGAAACCCGGTGATCACGTCATTGTTTGTGATGATGTGTACGGTGGAACGTTTCGCCTGTTTGATAAAGTCCGCCGACATACCATGGGCTTGCAAGTTTCCTTTGTGGATTTGACCAAGCCAGAAAATCTGGAAAAAGCCATTCGTCCGGAAACGAAAATGGTCTGGATCGAAACACCAACCAATCCGATGCTGAAATTAATGGATTTGCACAAGCTCGCCACCCTCGCTAAAAAACATGGGCTTTTATCTGTCGTCGATAATACCTTTGCGACACCCATTATTCAGCGCCCGCTTGAACTTGGAATCGATCTCGTCGTGCATTCCGCTACCAAATATTTAAATGGTCATTCAGACATTATTGGTGGCATCGTCATCACCCAAAATGCGCAACTTGCCGAAGGATTGGGTTTTCTGCAAAATTCAATCGGCGCCATTGCCGGACCATTTGATAGTTTTCTCGCATTGCGAGGCCTAAAAACGTTGGCAGTGCGTATGGAACGACATTGTGAAAATGCACGCGAGCTTGCGCACTGGCTAGAAAGCCACCCCAAGGTAGCGCGCGTCATTTACCCGGGTTTAACCAGTCATCCGCAACATGAATTGGCGAAAACCCAAATGCGTTATTTTGGCGGCATGATTTCCGCGGAATTAAAAGGTAGCCGTGCTGACACGATTCGTTTTCTTGAAAATTGCCATGTCTTTGCGCTCGCTGAAAGTTTAGGCGGAGTGGAAAGTTTAATTGAACATCCAGCCATTATGACCCATGCCAGCTTGCCGCCTGAACAACGTGAAGCGCTTGGTATTAAGGATAGCTTTGTGCGCTTATCCGTCGGTATCGAAAACATTGATGATTTGAAACACGATTTGGAACAAGCATTGCAAGCTTAATTGGATTAAGCTTGCATAAATGACTGGGAACGGCCGGCCTTTTTATTTTTAATACTGCCTTCCCAGGGTACAACTTCTAAACCACTGATTTCAAAAGCATGTGTTTCTGGATTATAGCGCTTCTGAACTTCTCGCAATAACTCTTGGTTAGCATATTTCTTCGTAAATAAACTTAATTTTCCATTTACTAATGCATTAATCGCCGCATCCGTTAAATTTGCTGAATGCGGCCTACGCAAAACATCAATCATTTCATGTGCAGCAGAAATTTTTTTATCGGAGTCAAATTCAGAGAATTTGTTGCGTATAAATCTAAGCACGCGATTTTCTTTTTGGTTTTGTAATCTTCGTTGCTGAATATAGTGTTCATAAACCTGAATAGCAACTTGGCGACGAAACCGCTCTATTTCTTGTCTAGATTCACGCAAGCCAGGCAATAAAGCTGACCTTTTTATTATTCGACTAGGCTGGGTTAAATGGACTTCCAAAACAAAGCAACGGATGTCGTGAAGCTCCTGCACAAAATGAGGCAAACGTGCAGTCGTCATTGGCTCACTTTTAGTACGTGCAATCACCTCACCTAAATTTTTGCTAGCCAATAAATAACCATATACCTGTTCTGCAGTATTGCGTCTAATCGGCAGGGCAGCCATTTCTTTTTTAATATTCTCATCAGAGAAAGTTAGCTGAGCCGCATAAGCTAAGTCGACATCCTCAAACCCTAAGGTCTGAATTTCCTCTATCAGGTAACTTTGCAATTTTTCGCTGAGCCTTAGGACTGTATCGGCTATCTCATTACGTTCATCCATCACTGGCACTTGCGGACGCTGAAAACGCTTAAAAAAACGTGCAAACATTATCCACCCGGTTTTGTAGTTTATTTACTAGAGTGTATGAGTTGCCCCAAAAAATGACCAATTGGCATTCTGCATGGTTGCCATAGATAAAATTAATGCTAAAAACAGCCAAAAAACGCAGCGAATGAAGAAACACACGACATTCAATGGCTAAACTATTGCCATTCCAGTGGCATTTCTTTATACTCGCGCGAACTTGCCGGACAGATGATTTATGGCAGCAAAATCACTTAAAAACATCGTACAACATGAAGCCTATCAATTAGTTTTGCTACAGCTCGTGTGCGTATTGATACTGGCCATGTTTGCTCTCGTCATTCGTAGCACAAATAGCGGTTTTTCCGTGCTCATGGGCGGCTTGGCTTATGGTTTGCCTAACCTGGTATTCGTATGGCGCGTATTTCGCTATACGGGCGCGCAGCAAATGGGTTTGTTTGTCATGGCATTTTTTGTAGGGGAAATGGGAAAGCTAATACTGAGCGCAATTTTATTTTTATTTATTGTGAATTACTTGCCAGTTAGTTTATTATCCGTCCTCGTTGGTTTTATTGGAGCAATTGTTTCGTTCTGGATCGTTTGCATGTGGCATTTTGGCCGGCAACGCCCCGCGAAACACAGTACGTAGTGTCGTAAGGAGTGGAGATGACTGAAGCCAGCAACATCACCGCAGGTCAATATATACAACATCATCTTGAGCATTTAACGCTCAATCTTAAAACATTTACCATTGACGGCGATGGCGGTTTCTGGACATTGAACCTAGACACCATGATTGTTTCCGTTTTCCTGGGCATATTGATTTTTGGCGGTCTGCGTTATGTTGCCGCACGCATGAAAGAAGTGCCGGGTAAATTACAAAACATCGTTGAAATCATTATTGATTTCGTAAATAACGCCGTTCACGAAATTTTTCATCATAAAAGCACCTTTATCCCCTCTTTAGCACTGACCATTTTCTTATGGATCTTTGCCATGAATCTCATGGATTTATTGCCAGTTGATTTTCTACCGCGGATATTTGGCTTTTTTGGTGTGCCTTTCTTTAAAAGCGTGCCCACAGCAGATCCCAATTCGACATTTGCCATGTCGATCACCGTTTTCTTGCTGATTATTTTCTTCAACCTGCGTGCCAAGAAGCATCGTCTGCTGAAAGAAATGTTTACATTTCCGTTTGGTCCCTATCTTTTTCCAGTGAATTTTGCCTTTCGTCTGGTAGAAGAATGTGTAAAACCTTTATCACTTGCCTTACGGTTGTTCGGCAATATGTTTGCGGGCGAATTAATTTTTATTCTAATCGCCATCATGCCGTGGTGGATGCAATGGCCGCCAGGCGCAATCTGGGCAATCTTTCATATTCTAGTTATTACGTTGCAAGCTTTCTTATTCATGATGCTGACGATTATTTATCTCAGCATGGCTCAAGAAAACCATTAATTTGGGCGTGAGCAAACAGGTTTAGTTTTTACTTTTATTGAGAGGAGATACCATGGAAATCGTAAGTATTGTTGGTCAAGTACAAGGGTTCAGCGTATTAGCAGCTGGTTTATTAATCAGTCTGGCAGCGTTAGGCACCGGTATTGGTTTCGGTTTATTAGGTGGAAAATTTTTGGAAGGTGTTGCACGCCAACCAGAACTGGGTCCTATGCTTATGATGCGTATGTTCATTATGGCAGGCTTGGTTGACGCTTTCGCTGCTATCTCGATCGTTATGGGCTTATTATTGTTCTTCGCTGCAAACCCTTTCATTGAGAAAGCATTAGCTTTAGTCAAAACAACAACTGTTGGCGGTTAAGAGCGAGGATTAGCAATGGATATCAATGCCACCATTATCGGCCAATTTATCACGTTCGCCATTCTCGTTTGGTTCACCATGAGATATGTGTGGCCACCGATCATTAAGACTATGCATGATCGTGAGAAAAAAATTTCTGCTGGCCTGGACGCAGCTGAGCGAAGCAAGCGCGAGCTTGAAATGGCAGAACATAAGGCATTGTCCATTATTCGCGAAGCCAAGCAGCAGGCAACTCAAATCATTGAGCAGGCAAACTTGCATTCAACTCAATTGGTAGAGGAAGCCAAGGTTCAGGCGAAACAAGAAGGCCAACGCATTGTGGATTTGGCGCAGGTTGATATTGAACGTGAAGTCGCTCAGGCAAAAGAAGCGTTGAAAGACAAATTGGCAACGCTCGCGATTTCAGGTGCAGAGAAAATCATTCAGCGTAATCTCGATTCCTCTCTACACAATGATTTATTAAATCAATTAGCAGCTGAGATTTAACAATGGCCAATCTTTCAAGTGTAGCTAGACCGTACGCCCTCGCTGCGTTTGAATGTGCGCGAGAGAAGCAGAACTTGTCTGACTGGAAAGCCTTTTTGGAATCAGCTGCCAATATTGTTCGTGATCAATCGGCTATGCGATTACTAAAAAACCCGGAATTTACATCAGGACAGGCCTTTGAGTTATTTCAAGATGTGCTTTCGGGAATGCTGGATGACGAACGAAAAAATTTCCTCCATCTTTTGGCGCAAAATAAACGTCTCCTGGCGTTACCAGAAATTGCGAGTGAATTTAATCACTATTATGCGGCACTGGAAAAAATGAGCAGCGTACGCGTCATTACTGCCGTAGAAGTAGAAGATGCATTTAAACAACGCCTGGCGGCTAGTTTATCGAAACGAATAAATCGTGACGTCACGCTGCATTGTGAAGTAAATCCCGCCATTATTGGTGGTGCAATTATTCATATTGGCGACAGGGTTATTGATGGGTCCGTGCGCGGGAAATTAACTCGCTTACTTGAATTTTCTTTAAGGTAATTATTATGCAAGTGAAGCAACTTAGTCCAACAGAAATCAGTGAACTTATTAAACAACGTATTCAACATTTTGACATTAAGCCGGAAGTGCGAACGGAAGGTACGATTGTCAGCGTAAAGGACGGTATCGTACGTCTTTACGGTCTTGCTGATGTTATGCAAGGTGAAATGGTTGAATTTCCAGGCCACACATATGGTCTGGCACTGAACCTTGAACGCGATTCCGTCGGTGCAGTTATTTTAGGCCGCAGCGATGAATTATCCGAAGGCCAAACAGTCAAATGTACTGGCCGTATTCTTGAAGTGCCAGTGGGCGAAGCCCTTCTTGGACGTGTTGTTGACGCGCTCGGTAATCCGATAGATGGTAAAGGTCCGATTGCGGCTATTAAAACCTCACCGATTGAAAAAGTTGCGCCGGGTGTTATTGCACGTCAACCCGTTTCCCAACCAATGCAAACTGGTTTAAAAGCGATTGACGCGATGGTTCCAATTGGTCGCGGTCAACGTGAATTGATTATCGGTGATCGTCAAACAGGTAAAACGGCTATTGGTATCGACGCTATCATTAATCAGCGTCATACGGGTGTGAAATGTATCTATGTTGCGATTGGTCAAAAAGCATCGTCTATTGCACAAGTCGTTCGTAAACTCGAAGAACACGATGCAATGAAGCATACCATCGTGGTTGCAGCCACTGCATCTGATCCTGCTGCTATGCAATACATTGCAGCGTATGCAGGTTGCACAATGGGTGAATATTTCCGTGATAAAGGTGAAGACGCTTTAATTGTTTATGATGATCTCACTAAACATGCTTGGGCGTATCGCCAAATATCCTTGTTATTACGTCGTCCACCAGGTCGCGAAGCTTATCCAGGCGATGTGTTTTATTTACATTCACGTCTTCTCGAACGTGCTTCCCGCGTCAACCCAGAATACGTAGAAAGGATGACTGATGGCGCCG
>CAYUYG010000132.1:0-5550 GCA_964449125.1 uncultured Coxiellaceae bacterium
AACTATCTTCTTTTTAATAATCCTGCCTACCCCACGAATCATTGATAACGTCTTCCGTATGAAAGAGGGTGAAAATGGCTGATTGGGACGCTCTAATGAAAGTGTTTCATCTTGTCCCGTTGGTGGAACGGTTGGTAATGGTCTTTTCAAAAAACGATCGATGCAATGTCCTAGTCGATTACCTAAACCACCACAGGCACTAATGCAAAATAACGCTAACAGCACACCACTCACTAAAGGCGGCAATCCTGAGCCAAAAAAAGGCATCGTGGTGATGCCGCCTGCAATCAATCCAATTGCTAACGTTAATCCAACACCAACGCAAATCAGCGTAAACATTTTTTCATAATGTCGGCTAATGGCGTTGTTATTTACAATGGGTTCCGATTTAAAGGGATATAAAATGCTTCGGTTTCCAAACGTGATATCAACACAACGACCAATATAAGAACAGGCTGAGGTGGAAGCACAAACTGTGTTAAAAGCAAATAATAGACAGCCAATTGCCACCGGCGCTGCGCCAAAAGTAAAAGCTGACGTCGTCGCCAGCAGGCCAATGGTGATAGCAGCAAATGTTATGCCCGCTACCAGACCACCAATAATGCCCAGGTTATAGTTGATGTTTTCCCTAGCCAGCAAAGATTTAACCGATGCCCTGTTAAGCTGCCAGTTTTTACTGTTAGCGCGGATATAATCGAATACCTTACCACAGCGCCCTAGCATGCCTGATATCCTGCCTATATTAAGAATTCCGATAATAAGCAGTCCCATGCCAGGCTTTAAGATAGAAACAGGCAGGGTGACACCAAAAGCTGCCTGAAGAATGGTAAAAGCAATCCCAGCCGCAATACCGAGAGTGAGTCCAGCAAATTCACCCAGATTTTTTTCAAGCAGGTGCTTGCCCAATTGTTTATAGGTGTTAAGGGATATTAATTTGCGCAAAGTCAGCTTGGCTATGTCAAGCAGAGTGTGTTCTTGTAACAAGATATCTAGCCAGCGTTGGGTATAACCCACGCCAGCGATGGTTTGACTCACAAATAAGGGTACAAATAATATATCAAACAACCATTCAGGCATGCTGCCTAAGGCAATTTGTTGCAAGAGAAGGAGGACGACTCCAATAATAGTGCTAGAAATCAGCGCGGAGAGGATGGCGAGCGTATAGTTATTGTAACGCTTGTCCATGCTACCCCTGTAAGGTGGAATGATGGCGTCATTCTATCCTATTTTTTATAAAAAGCGCTAGAAAGTTTAGGTGAGTTTTAAATTGCAAAATCCTGAGCATTTGCTAGCATGAGTAGGCTTGTATCTATCAATACAAAAGGAGTTTGTTGATGAAAAGAAATCACAAAGTAGCAAGTGTTATTGCTACAGCAGCAGCATTAGCTTTCGTTACCGCGCCCATTACTTCAACATTGGCCCAGGCAAGCTCCAAAGTGGCCTGCTATGGTCTGAATAGTTGCAAAGGTAAGGGTTCATGCAAAACAGTGGACAATAACTGCAAGGGACATAATAGCTGCAAAGGCAAGGGTGTGAAAATGATGAAAAGCGAAGCTAGTTGCAAAAAAGCAGGCGGCTCGGTAGAAAAACCAAGCTCCACTTCGTAATTATTTTCGTCTTCAATTGAGTGTTTGGTATTGTTACTAAACACTCATTGTTTAGCACTATGAAAAACACATTAATTAAGCAAAAACCATTTCTGGGCTTCGGGTTGGGTCTACGCACCGAATACTATCAAACTATTCTTGCGCAGAAACCAGCAGTGGATTGGTTTGAAATTCTAACAGAAAATTATTTAATTGCAGGCGGTAAACCGCTTTATTTCCTCGATAAAATCCGTGCGGATTATCCCGTCGTGATGCACGGTGTGTCGATGTCGATTGGTAGCACGGATCCGCTAGATTGGAATTATCTCAAGCAAGTGCAGCAACTTGCAGCGCGTATTGAACCTCGTTGGATATCGGATCATTTATGCTGGACGGGCATACAAGGTAAAAATACCCATGATTTATTGCCAATCCCTTACACAGAAGAAGCCATTCAGCATATCGTTGAGCGCATTGAACAAATACAAGCGTTTTTAAATCGACAAATTTTGTTAGAAAATGTTTCCAGTTACGTTGCCTACACGCAATCATCTTTATCCGAGTGGGAATTTTTACGTGAAATTAGTGAGCGAGCAGATTGCCATATTTTACTCGATATTAATAATGTCTATGTGAGCTCAGTCAATCATGCTTTTAATCCACTTGAATACATACAAGCTATTCCCGCAAAACGAGTGCATCAGATCCATTTAGCGGGGCATCTCAACAAAGGCGATTATATTATCGATACACACGATCAAGATATTATTCCTGCGGTATGGGATTTATATGCAGCTACTTTAAAACATACGGGTTGCGTATCAACCATGATTGAGCGCGATGATAATTTTCCTGAATTCAATGTGTTGCTTGCTGAGCTAAATAAAGCCCGTCTACTCAGTGAATTATCTTTATCGGAATCGGCGGCATGAGTAAACTGGGCAAAACACAACAAGCTTTTCAGGATTTTTTATTGCATGGAAAGTCGGCCATTGCGAAACAAGTTTGCAGTAACCCCAGCATTCCTAGCGAAATCCGATTAGCTATTTATCGAAATGCTTATTTCGCACGTCTGGAAGAAGCATTGGCACACAATTTCCCGCTATTAAAAACCTATCTGGGTGATGAACAATTTGCTGAGTTGACAACTGTTTATTGTGAACAGCATCCCTCTCAGCATCGTTCTATTCGCTGGTTTGGCGATCAACTGGAAAATTTTTTGCTGAATGATGAGTATTATCGCGCTTTTCCGTATCTTGCTGAAATGGCGCATCTAGAATGGACTTTGAAACTCGTGTTTGATGCACGCGATTGTACGATTGTGCAAATGACAGAGATCGCGCAAATACCGTTTAGTGCCTGGGAAAATATGCGCTTGTACTTACAAGACTCTTTACATCGACTCGATTTTTACTGGAACGTGCCCGATATTTTTCAATCCTTGTTGCAGGAAAGACAACCTGATCATCTCAAGCAATTGGAAAGCACGATGCCTTGGGTGTTGTGGCGACAGGATTTCATGAGTCATTTTGCGCCATTAACGGCGCATGAAGCTTGGTCACTGGATGCAGTTTTAAGTGGCGCGACCTTTGGCGAGATAGGAGAGGGCTTGTGTCAGTGGTTTGATGAAGATCAAGCTGCGCTGCAGGCTGCTTCACTATTAAAAGGCTGGCTAGAATGGGAGCTGATCGCTAAAGTAGTTATTTAGGAGAAGACTTATGACAAGCAAAGGTAAAATTATGCAGGCAGCCGCCGGGGCTTTTTTAACACTGAGTATTGCAAATGCAGCGGCAGAGTCGGTTAACGCAACGCAAGCAACAGAAAAATGTTATGGTATTGTTAAGGCTGAAATGAACGATTGCGCAACGGCCACGTCCTCGTGTGCAAGTTCTGCTACCAAAGATCGGCAAGCCGATGCTTTTATTTTTTTACCCAAAGGAACCTGCGATAAAATAGTAGGTGGATTGTTAAAACCTGAAAATGCAAAGTAAGGAGTTTTCCATGAAACGGATTAGTCAGTATATTGTGCTCGTGTTCACTCTATTATTACCCCTGATTTCATTTGCTCAAGCTGAAACCCTCACCCTTGACCCAAGCCATACCTACGTTTTGTGGCACATTAAGCATCTTGGTTTTTCTACTCAAGCTGGAAAATGGTATGCAAAAGGCACTCTGCTGATTGATGAAAAAAAACCACAAGACAGTAAGGTTGATGTCACCATTGATGTTGCCAAGATTATTACGGGGGATCCAGAATTAGATCACCATCTCAAAGGTCCTATGTTTTTTAGTACTGCAAAATATCCCACCGCAACGTTTGTGAGTAATAAGATTATGATGACAGGCAAAGATACCGCCAAGGTTGAGGGTGTTTTAACTTTGCGTGGTATTTCTAAGCCAATCACGCTCAATATCAAGCTGAATAAAGTGGGTGTCAGTCCGGTATCAGACAAAATGACCGCGGGATTCAGCGGTACGACTAAAATCAAGCGTTCAGATTTTGGCATGACCACGTTTTTGCCGAGTTTGAGTGATGAAGTGGATTTGAATATCGAAGCGGAAGCGTATAAAGCTAAATAGGTCAGAACATGCATTTTAAAAATACGGTGAATGCTTATGGATGGGTTGCCATTGTTCTACACTGGATACTCGCCATCCTGTTAATAGGTTTGCTAGCGCTGGGTTTATATATGGTGTCACTGCCAATTAGTCTTGAAAAACTCAAGTTTTATGGTTGGCATAAAGAGTATGGCTTACTAGCATTGTGGTTGGCGATATTGCGGTTAGGTTGGCGCCTGATTAATAAAACGCCTTATCTTGCCTTACCTTTGTGGGAGAAAATAGCGGCTCGCAGCGTGCACTGGGCTTTTTACTTCTTTATGTTTGTGATGCCACTCACTGGCTGGTTAATTACGTCGGCAGCAGGTTTGCCCGCTTCATTTTTTGGGTTATTTGTTTTACCAGATCTGGTGAACCCGAATGAAGAACAACGTTTATTATTTCAAGTAATACATGAATGGCTGGGCTATGGGCTTATTGCAACCATCGTTTTGCATACGAGTGCCGCCTTGAAGCATCATTTTATTAACAAAGACGATATTTTGCGGAGAATGCTACATGATTAAAAAAATAGTCCTCGCATTATGCCTCGCCGGTTCCCCAATTTTTGCTCTGGCAGACGTTTCAGCTTGGGAAATTGTGCCACAAAAAAGTTATTTAAAATTCACGGCAACCCAAAACAATGCGCCAGTGACGGGCGAATTTAAAAAATTTACCGGCGAAATTCATTTTGATCTTGCGCATTTAGATGAAAGCAATGTGCATATTATAGTGGATATGAATTCCCTGCATACCTCGTACAACGACTTAACGACGACCTTATTTACGCCGGAATGGTTTGATATAAACATCTTCCCCCACGCAGAGTTTAAAGCCGATCATTTCACTAAATTAGGTGAAGATAAATATCAAGCCGATGGCACATTGACTATTCGCGATAAATCGGAACCCGTGACCTTAACTTTTACTGCCAGGCAAGCACCTCAAAACACCGCCACAGTAAAAGGCAGTGCTCAGATCAAGCGCTTGGTCTTTGGCGTTGGGCAAGGGGAGTGGGCCAATACGGAAGAAGTAAAAGATCCAGTATTGGTTGAATTTTCTATCGTCGCTCGCAAAAAATAAGAGGATAGATCATTATGAAATATATCTTTATCACTTATAGCGGCTTAAGTTTGCCCATTGCTTGTAAATTACAGCAAGAAGGTAATGAAGTCGTTGTGGGTCAAATCGAAGATATCAAAGATTATGTCATGGAAGAAGAAGCTAAAAAAGCTACGGAAAGCGAATTTAATCGTGATCGACGCTTAAAATTATTTAAAAACATGGTAAAACTGCAACCCGCAGAAAAGGTAATTGAGCAATTACGTCAGGCACGTAATCCCAAAGAATACTTTGTGTTTTTTGA
>CAYUYG010000133.1:0-5522 GCA_964449125.1 uncultured Coxiellaceae bacterium
GATATCCAAAACAAAACCGCGCTTTTTTAATTGCGCGGCTATGTTATCAATTGAATTGCGAACCAGTTTGGGATCAAGCATTCATCAACCCGCCACTTTAGTTAGCACTTGAGCGGCCATCTTGCCCATCTCAGCTGGAGAACGCACGGTATGCACACCAGCCGCTTCCAAGGCTTTGAATTTTTCCGCAGCCGTACCCTTGCCACCCGCGATAATCGCACCAGCATGGCCCATACGTTTGCCTGCAGGCGCAGTCACACCCGCAATGTAAGCAACGACTGGTTTAGTGACATTGGTCTTGATGAATTCAGCAGCTTCTTCTTCTGCGCTGCCACCAATTTCACCGACCATGATAATGATTTCGGTTTGCGGATCTTTTTCAAACATACCGAGTACATCAACAAAGTTAGTGCCTGGGATCGGATCACCACCAATACCGACACACGTGCTTTGACCAAGACCTAAATCGGAAGTCTGTTTCACCGCTTCATATGTCAAGGTGCCGGAACGGGAGACAATACCAACCTTACCTGGCTGATGAATGTAGCCTGGCATAATGCCGATTTTGCATTCGCCTGGAGTAATCACACCAGGGCAGTTAGGCCCAATCAAACGTACGCCTGGATGACGATCGATATAAGCTTTTACTTCCAACATATCGAGTACCGGAATACCTTCGGTGATGCAGACGATTAATTTGATGCCCGCATCCACGGCTTCAATAATCGAATCTTTGCAAAATGGCGCAGGAACATAGATAACGGAGGCATCCGCTTTTGTTTCACGATACGCATCAGCAACTGTGTTGAAAACAGGTAAGCCTAAATGTTTTTCGCCGCCTTTGCCTGGTGTAACACCGCCAACCATTTTGGTTCCGTAAGCAATGGCTTGTTCGGAGTGAAACGTGCCTTGTTTGCCGGTAAAACCCTGACAAATCACTTTCGTATTTTTATTAATTAAGATACTCATCGTTACACCTTTACGTTAGCTGCTGCTTCGACCACTTTCTTCGCAGCATCCGTGAAGCTTGTGGCAGCAATAATATTAAGACCGCTCTCTCCTAGCATTTTCGCACCGAGCTCCGCGTTGTTTCCTTCAAGACGCACCACCACTGGCAATTTGGTGCCAATTTCGGAAACTGCGCCAATGATGCCTTCCGCAATCAAATCGCAACGGACAATACCGCCGAAAATATTGATTAAGATAGCTTTGACTTTTTTGTCAGACAAAATAATTTTAAATGCTTCTGACACGCGCTCTTTAGTCGCACCGCCACCAACATCTAAAAAGTTTGCCGGTTCACCGCCACAAAGCTTGATCATATCCATGGTTGCCATCGCAAGACCGGCACCATTGACCATGCAACCGATGTCGCCATCTAATGCAATGTAGTTTAATTCCCATTCACGCGCACGATTTTCACGCTCATCTTCTTGCGATGCATCACGCATGTCGCTCAGCGCTGACTGACGGTACATTGCGTTGTCGTCGATCGTAATTTTTGCATCCAGACAGAGCAAGTCACCTTTCTTTGTAATCACAAGCGGATTGATTTCCAATAAGCTCAGATCACGCTCAACAAACATTTTGCTTAAACCCACTAACAAATTCACGAACTGCTTGATTTGATCACCTTTCAAGCCGAGCGCAAATGCTAACTCACGGCCTTGAAACGGCTGCACGCCAACCAATGGATCCATGGTCACCGTCAGAATTTTTTCCGGCGTTTTTTCAGCGACTTTTTCAATTTCCACGCCGCCTTCCGTTGAAGCCATAAACACAACGCGTTGCTTGGAGCGATCAATCACCGCACCTAAATACAGTTCTTTTTCGATATCGCAAGGTTCTTCAATCAAAATTTGATTGACGGGTTGACCTTCGGCAGTGGTCTGATAGGTCACCAGATTTTTGCCCAGCAAGGATTTAACCACTTCTGCGACTTCTTCTTTGGTTGAAACGAGTTTGACACCGCCCGCCTTACCACGACCACCCGCATGTACTTGAGCTTTTACGACCCAGCGCGGTGTCTTCATGTTATCGGCAATATTTACTGCCTCTTCAACGCTTGCGGCAACCTTACCGCGGGAAACAGGCAATCCATAGTCTGCCAATAATGATTTTGCTTGGTATTCATGAAGATTCATGGATGTTTATACCTCTAAAATTAAGCGTGTGGGATCTTCAAGTAGCTCTTTAATTGTTACCAGGAAGGTTACGGATTCTTTTCCGTCAATCAAGCGATGATCGTAAGAAAGCGCGAGATACATCATTGGACGAATAACAATCTGCCCGTTTTCAACAACCGGACGTTCCTGGATTTTGTGCATTCCTAAAATTGCACATTGCGGCGCGTTCAAAATGGGCGTAGCCATTAATGAACCGAATACACCACCATTGGTGATAGTGAATGTACCGCCTTGCATTTCTTCCATGGAGAGTTTGCCTGTCCTGGCTTTCTCTGCTGCTTCCGTAATATTGGATTCAATTTCCGCCATGCTTAATTGATCAGCATTACGCAATATCGGCACGATGAGACCGCGATCCGTGGACACCGCCACACCGATATCAAAATAACCGTGATACACAATGTCATTACCATCAATAGAAGCATTCACAATGGGAAAACGTTTCAGCGCTTCAACGCACGCCTTCACAAAGAAGGACATGAAACCCAAACGTACATTATATTTTTTCTCAAACTTTTCACGATAACGGTTACGAATTTCCATTACCGGCGCCATATTAACTTCATTGAAAGTCGTTAACATCGCCGTGTTTTGCTTCACTTCCAATAAACGCTCTGCAATACGAGTACGAATGCGCGTCATTGGTACACGTTTTTCCGCGCGTGCGCCCATTGGTGCGGCGGTTGCTGTTGCTGTCGACCCTTTCGCTGCTACCACATTTTCCTTGGTGATGCGACCACCCTTACCGGTACCTGTCACTTGTGACACATCGACATCATGTTCAGCAACTGCACGGCGTGCTGACGGACTTAAAGTAGTTGTTGAAGTTGAAGCAGCAGCTTGGGCTGGTGCAGCCTGAGGTTTGCTTTCTGCTTGTGCGGGTTTAGCTTCTGGTTCGGCTTTTGCACCCGCCGCGACAGGTTCAATAACAGCCAATATTTCCTGCGCCTGAACCGTGCTGCCGGTTGGCTTGATAATTTCTTTAATGACGCCATCAGCTGGCGCTGGCACTTCCAGCATTACTTTGTCTGTTTCCAGATCGACGATATTTTCATCGCGGGACACTTTATCACCGGCTTTTTTATGCCAGGTTGAAACTGTCGCGTCTGAAACAGATTCTGGTAAAAGTGGAACTTTAACTTCGATTGCCATTGCAGTTTCCTTATTTCAATAATGCCTGAGTGACTAAATCAGCTTGTTCTTTTTCATGTACGGAATGATACCCAGCAGCAGGTGAAGCTGCTGACGGCCGCCCTGCATATCGTAATACTTGGCCCTTATCCAATAATGGAACAAGATAATCTTCAATCGTAGGCCAAGCACCCTGGTTTGCCGGTTCTTCCTGACACCAAATAATGGTTTTGGCGTTGGTATAAACACTAAGCTCTTTCCTGCATTGTTCAGCCGCAAATGGATAAAGCTGCTCAACACGGATAATTGCTATATTATTCAACTTATTTTCTCGTCTTTGTTCAAGTAAGTTGTAATATACCTTGCCCGAACACAGAATAACGCGATCCACTTTCTTCGCATCAATTTTATCAATCTCAGGAATGATTAGTTGAAACTCACCTTGGGCTAATTCATTAATATCGGAAACAGCCAAGGGATTGCGCAATGCACTCTTTGGTGACATCACAATTAATGGCTTACGTGCAGCGTGCAACATTTGCCGACGCAATAAATGGAAAATTTGTGCAGGCGTCGTGGGCATGCAAACCTGCATATTGTCTTGGGCACAGAGTTGCAAATAACGTTCCAAACGAGCGGAAGAATGTTCCGGTCCCTGACCTTCATAACCATGCGGAAGCAGCATCACTAAGCCGCATAAACGTCCCCATTTTTGCTCACCCGAACTAATAAACTGATCAATGACGACTTGCGCACCGTTTGCGAAATCACCGAACTGCACTTCCCATAACACCAAAAAATTAGGCTCGGCGCTCGAGTAACCATATTCAAACGCCAATACCGCTTCTTCGGATAAATACGAATCGACGATATTAATTTGCGCTTGTTTACTCGAAATGTGGCTTAATGGAATATAAATTTCATCGGTATTTTGATCATGCAACACGGAGTGACGATGGGCAAACGTACCACGGCTGGCATCCTGACCGCATAAACGAATGGGATAACCTTCTTCCAGCAAAGTGGCATAAGCCAGTGCTTCAGCCAGACCCCAATTGAGCGGCGCCTCGCCTTCAATCATTTTCTTTTGTGCATCCAGCATTTTTTTGACTTGCGGCTGGACAACAAAGCCATCGGGTAATTTTTCCAATGCCTTGCCAATTTCCTGCAAGCGCTTCACTGGCACTGCCGTTTTAGCATTTTCAGATAGATTTTTATCAGTAAATTTTTCCCAGTTGACAGCAAACTCATAAGATGTTTTGTCACGAATAACTTTCATGACTTCCTTGCCATCATCGAGCGCTTGTCGGTAAGCATCCGCAATTTTCTTATCATCGCCTTCTTGAATGACACCTTCTTCTAGCAATTTCTTAGCATAAATTGCATACGGCACCGGCATCGCTTTAATCACTTTATACATAAGTGGCTGGGTTGCCGAAGGTTCGTCTGCTTCATTATGACCCTGACGACGATAGCAAACGAGATCGATAACCACATCACGTTTAAAGGTATTGCGGTAATCAATCGCAAATTGCGCAGCAAAATAGACGGCTTCTGGATCATTGCCATTAACATGCAAAATAGGCGGCTCAACCATTTTTGCCACATCGGTGCAATAAGTCGTGGAACGTGAATCTTTCGGATTACTTGTGGTAAAACCAACCTGGTTATTAATCACAATATGAATGGAACCACCCACTGTAAACCAGCGCAGTTGTGACATCCCAAATGTTTCCGTCACGACACCTTGGCCTGCAAAAGCCGCGTCGCCATGAATTTGAATAGGTAATACCTGACGTTGACCGGTATCGGCGCGACGACGTTGTCTGGCACGCACTGAACCTTGCACAACCGGAGCAACAATTTCCAAATGCGAGGGATTAAAGGCCAAAGCGATATGTACTTCGCCGTACGGCGTTTGGACATTGGAAGATGCACCTAAATGGTATTTCACGTCGCCTGAATGCGTCGTTGGAATACATTTACCTTCAAACGCGGCAAAAATAGCTTTCGGTTCTTTACCCACAATATTGGTTAATACATTCAAACGGCCGCGATGCGCCATGCCGATAATAATTTCTTTTACACCATCTTTAACACTGCGATTCACGACGGTATCAAGTAATGGAATTAAACTGTCACCACCTTCAAGCGAAAATCTTTTTTGGCCGACATATTTGAAACCGAGATATTTTTCCAGACCAT
>CAYUYG010000134.1:0-5328 GCA_964449125.1 uncultured Coxiellaceae bacterium
AGAAATATGCAATGCTTGCCCATAATCATCAGCGCAAAGTACAATGCGTTTCATTTATTAACTTACGACCTCAGCCTGGAAAGATCCCAGCTTAAGGTAAACCACGAGAGCCAACAAGTGTTGCCAAGTATTCACTCTAAATTGCGTCATGACTGGACAAGAGACCTTGTATGCCTTGCGTTTTTCATCGTCGTTATTTATGGATTTTGGTTAGGTGGTTATCCTTTCTTCACACCGGATGAAGGACGGTATTCGGAAGTCGCACGGGAGATGGTGGCATCAGGCGATTACATCACCCCCCGAGTCAATGGCATCGCTTTCTTGGATAAACCCGTGTTGTACTATTGGTTACAAGCAGCGGCCATCAAAACATTTGGCGTCAAAGAATGGGCGATTCGTTTGTTTCCTGCTTTACTGGGTTTGTTCGGTTGCCTTGCCACTTACTTTACCGGGCGTCTGTTATTTAACCGTCGCACCGCTATCTTGTCAGCAATCATATTGGCAACTGCCCCGCTTTATTTTATTGGCGCACATTATGCCAATCTTGATCTCGAAGTCGCCGTTTTTATTTCCTGTACGCTATTATTTTTTATCAGTGCGATGCGTGTAGAAAAACCAACGCAGCGCTTTTATTTAATGCTGGCCTCGTATGTCTGCGCAGCACTCGCTTTTCTCACGAAAGGACTGATAGGCATTGTTTTTCCTGTCATGATTATTGGTACTTGGATAGTATTGCTGTGGCGCTGGAACACTCTGAAAAAAATGCATTTGCTCACTGGGCTAGTCTTGTTTTCACTCATTGCTGCGCCTTGGTACCTACTTGCGCAACAAGCTAATCCTGAATTTCTACGGTTCTTTTTTGTCACCCAGCAATTTTCACGCTTCGTTTCTGCCGGCACATTTAATAATCAAAACGGCGCTTGGTTCTATCTGCCTGTTATTTTGGTCGGCTTTTTGCCTTGGTCAATTTTTACTGTGCAAGCCCTCGCGCAATCCTTGCGCCGCGTTTGGCAGGCACGCCATCATCACATGGTTGAATTATTTTTACTGCTGTGGTTTTTCCTGGTATTGATATTCTTTTCTATTCCGCATTCAAAAATCATCACCTATATTTTACCCGTCTTCCCCCCACTGGCTTTATTAACCGGACATTTTCTCGATAGCTTATGGGATGAGGCTACACCGCGCACTCGCGCACAGAACGCATTTGCCTTTATCATGTTTGCGCTGTTTTTTGCGGCATTAGGCTGGGTATTGACCTACTTTAAACTGATTACGATTCCAACAGGCTTTACATCCCATCTCGCCGTGCTATCTTGCCTCTTTATTGCGAGCGCGATAGCAGCCCTATTGGCAAGCAAACAAAAAACCCTGCTGCCCTTATTCAGCGTTTATGCTAGTAGCATTTTATTAACCATGTTGATTCTGTTGACCGGCGTGCATTATCTAAATCAAAATTCTGCGAAAAATTTGGTGGCTGAGTTAAAGACCGTTATACAACCACAAGATGAAGTGATTAATTATTTTAAATTTTATCAAGACGTACCTCTCTACCTCGGTAAAAAAGTCGCCATTGTCGCCAATTGGCAGGCGGATGATATTGCTCGCAAGGATAACTGGCGACGCGAATTATGGCTGGGCATGCCATTTCAGAATACTGAGCAAATCCTCATTAATGAAGAGGTTTTTTGGCGACACTGGAACAGTGATCAACGCATTTTTGTTTTTCTAAATGAAAATTATTTTGATCAATTCAAAGAGCGCGCGCAGAGTTATTTCAATCTGGGTGAAGAAAATGACATTATCCTGCTGAGCAATCAACCGACCGTAGTCACTGAGGCAAGCGCTTGATTAACTGGGATGCCATGCTAAGCAGCAAACACCCATAGCTTGCTAATAAAGAAAGTAAATAAAGGCAGTATCGCAAGTACCATAATCAATGCAAGCGTATAGGGAATATGCAATGTCAGCAGCCAATAAAACATCCCTTCATTCGCAGCGAAATTAATGACTTGCACCAACAATAATTTAGGAAAAGCCACACGATGCAAGGCTAGTGTGTCATAAAATGTCCAGGAACGATGCCCCCAATAACTTACCTGAAAGCCCAATAAAAAGCCCAATACATTGGCAGACAACGGTATTAATAAATTAGCTTGCACGAGACAAACAACTGTCGCGAAATGCACAGCTGCCGCCGTCATTCCTACGCTCACGAAACGAAATAATTGAGTAAATAATTGAGCTATCTGTCTATTCATTCTCAAATCCTTCCTTGATCTGCAGAATATATTTAGGACGCTGTTTTACTTCGGTAAAAATACGCGCGATGTATTCACCGAGGATACCAATTGAAAGTAGCTGGATGCCGCCTAAAAACATAATGGCAACGACAAGCGTTGGAAAACCGGGTAAATCCGCACCAAATAGGAGGGTGACCGTAATAATGTAGATGGCATAAATCAAGGAAATCAGTGAGACAAAAAATCCAATCAAACCCCAAACACGTAAGGGTATATCAGAGAATGACGTAATGCCGGTAATCGCCAATTCGGTCAATTTGGAAAACCGCCAAGAACTTTTACCCGCTGCGCGATCTTGAACTTCAAAAGGAACACCAATCTTACTAAAACCAACCCAAGCATATAATCCCTTCATGAACCGAGTACGTTCAGGAAATTGTTTCAACGCAATAATCACCTTGCGATCCATCAAACGAAAATCACCCGCATTATTCGGCATATCAATCTTCGTCATTTTTTGCATCAACCAATAAAATAGTCGTGCAAAATGCCGCTTGATAGCCGACTCTGATTCACGGCTCGTGCGCACGCCGTACACCATGTCATGACCATTTGCCCAATGCGTTAAAAAGACAGGAAGCATTTCCAGTGGGTGCTGAAAATCTGCGTCAAGCAAGATCACGACATCACCTGATGCATGCTCAAGACCGGCCGTCAATGCGATTTCCTTCCCAAAATTTCGCGATAAACCAAGCAATTTAACATGCGTATTTTTCGTAAAGGGCTTCACCTTGGCGGTCGTCTGATCGCGACTGCCATCGTCGATCACAATAATTTCGTAACGGGTCGTCAAAGCAGAAAGCGCAGCTTGCAGATGCGTGATAAATGCCTCGATGACCGCTTCTTCATTGAAGACTGGCACGACGCAGGAAATAAATACATTTTGATTCTGTAAAGCCGCTTGGCGTTGATCTAATTGCATAATATCAGAGGTAATAATTAGGTTGGGCTTGATTATAGCAGGTCTTACCTACCCCAGCCACCCTCGCTTTGGTTACCTAGACCTGGTTTTTTGCCGAGAGTGGACGCTTAGGTACAAAAGCACAACTAATATAGACAGCCCCTATCTGTCATTCAGAAGAAGGGTGATAGGACGATCATTTCTGATAAGGCTCCGATTATATTAGAACCTATTATAGAGGTGGGATAGATGTAATTCTCAATCCCATGGATAACGAATGGCCGCATGAAATGAATACCGCGAGCAGCAGATTATGAAATCTTTCGGCAGCTCTTAGACCGGTACTACCAGCGGATGTACATTAAATATTTAAAAATAGGACGGATATTTAATACTATCAGTCAATAAACTAACGATGGAGAAAAAAGAATAGACTAATTCTTTTGGCCAAATTTTTTGGCATCCGCTTCAATGGTGTTTTTTCTCTTAACCTCTTGCCACAAATCGCCGAAACCATGCTCTGCAAAAAACCGATCGACTTTATTTTTTTTCATAATAGCAATAAATGCAATAACTTCTTCATTTTTGTCGAACCAATAATATTCATCCGATCTACTTTCATCTGTATTTTTAAGTTCATTACATAATTTTTCGAAATTTTCAGGAAATGAACTTTTCCAAAATGGAAAAGTACGATTCGTAGAAGTAACTTGTTCCTGTTGTATCAAATTTTCTTTGAGCCACAAAAGAAAAGCAGTGGCTGTATGCTGATCTTCAATTTTAGCGTACTTACCCTTAAATTTTTCTACAGCATTTTTTAATAATTTAAATTGCCAAGATTGCGAATGTTTTGATAGTGAGGAATTCAATAGTTGCAGCAATATTTCGATTAATTGACAATATTGAATTTTAGCCAGCTCACCGCCAGAGATGGTTCCTCGTCGTTTAATTTGATCTTGTAAAAAAATAATCATTTCGGATTCTGAAGCACATTGCAAGACGGCTTTACCTTCAAAGTCTCTAGCGTTTAAATTAGCGCCTCTTTTAATTAATTTTCTTGCGACTATTAAATGATTATTTTCAACTGCTAAATGAAGGGGAGTTTTACCATACGCGTCTTGGATGTTAATGTCGATATCATGATAAACAAAATATGACGGAGGAAGCGTAAAACCGCTTTCAGCAGCCAAATGTAGCGGACTCTTACCAGTACAATCTGAAATTTTAGGATCACATTTTGCATCAGAAACTAAAGTATCTACTGTTGCCATATCCCTCATAAGAATAGCAATATGTAATAGAGCTCTACCTTCACCATCCTGAGCATTTAAGTCTATTGGGATCCCTCTTAAATACGTTAAAATACGACTTCTGATCTCTTTATAGCTGGGCGATTTTCTTTTTAAAAATTGATGGAATACCATCTCCCCCGCAGCATCTTTGGCATACAGATCGGCACCAAGACTTACTAAGAATTTACTAATATTTAAATTGCCATATCGCATAGCAAGATGTAATGGCGTTCTACCCCGCTCGTCTTTACTGTGAACGTCTGCACCAATTGCAACACAATCCTTCACTAAATCTAATTTATTGTGCTGAGCTGCTAACAATAACAATTTAGGTGCATCCTCTTGGGTAATAGTAGCGCCTGCATTTAGAAAAACTTCGATAACATCAAAATCACCTAACTGAACGGCTAAATGTAATGGAGTGTTACCTAATTCATCTTGACTATTAATATCCGCTCCGGAATCAATTAATAGCTGCACAGCAAATAAGGTAGTTGGTGAAAGCCCAGTTAAAATATAATGTATTGCCCTAGTTCCATTATGACTTACATTAACATCAGCCCCCATTAAGATGTAATAATGCATTTTATCAAATATTCTGTTTTGTGCAGCCAGAAGGAAAGGCTCTGAAAACTCAGTACTCGGCATTTCATTTTTAGGAATTTGACTTACACTATCAGCAGCAGTCCAGTTTTTTTCTAAGAGACTCAGTAACTCTGAATCGTCAATTTGCGCTCTAAGCACGTCTAGATCTAAAAATTCGTGCGAATCTAAATAAAATTGAATAATATAATTAAATAGGTGTGGGTATTTTTTTAGAAATTCTTTCCTA
>CAYUYG010000135.1:0-5322 GCA_964449125.1 uncultured Coxiellaceae bacterium
AAAAATTTTTTGGATTGGCCAAAAATTGGTGCGGCCTAACTTGAATTAATCCGGCCCCTAATCGATTAGCGCTACTTATTCCATACTCTCTAAATGCATCGTTGTCGGCAGCAAAATCAATGACAATTCGTTTGCAAGTATCCAGCTGTTTTGGTGCGAGATCTTTTTCTAGAGGGCGTAGAATTTTATTTACGCGAGGCATTAAATCATTGACGCTTCTCTCTCGGACGGTGCGTCTTGGAATTGCATTATTTGTTCTTTCAGGTATGTGTGCCTGTTTGTCTAAGGCATCTAATCTATCAACTATTTTGCTGACAGCAGCTTTGGGTAAGAATTCAGCGAGAGAGGATAGGGCGGACGTCGTTAGGTAATCTGTAAAAGGAGTAGGGCCATCTTTTTTTATGTTTTCTTTCGCAGCAGCTAACAAAGTCAAGGCATGGTTAATGTTCTTTTCGACCGTTCCTTTTTCATAAACGGTTTCTTGTGCAGCCATTTCTTTATTAAGATTTTGCAATAATTGATAGTAAAGAAAAAACTCTTCTTTAATTAAAAAAATGAGTAGATTATAGAACCCACAGGCAAATTTCTTATTATCTTCATAGGTTTTTTCGAGATGATTATCATCTCGGTTTTGAAGAGGTTTTATGAAATTGTCAATTTGCTTTCGGCTCATAACGCTGTGAATCTCATTTTTATGTGTGTATTTTTTATGTAGGTGAATTATAAAGATTACTATACCTAATGTAAATTAACCCCCATTAAATAGTTTATCCTGGTTGTAGCTCTATGTTTTATTTAAATTTATTAAACATGTGGATTATCTCAAATTAGCTGTGCCACTCGTTTCGCTAACTTCTTGATAATTTCACCAAGTGGAAATTAGCTGTGAATAACCGATACTATATCATTGATAAAAACGATAAGGATTTTTTCTCTTTTACATCTTGCCTTGAATGTCTTTATCATAAGTTCCTTTAAAACTTCGGGATGAAAATTTATATTCCTTGGTTTTCAAATATCCTTTCTCTTCTGAGTATTTTAAAGATATCATCCGCTTTTCTACTTGTTTATTAATTTCATCAGGTTTGCAATATGATTCAAAAATAGAGCCTGAATATTCAGCTCTGAAGCCCAGGATTTCTTCATTATAAATTTGAGTTATTAAATTTAAAAGATCTACAAAGCTTTCTTCCATATCGGATGAGTTTTCTGAAAAATCATGCTTATCAAAGCAGCTAAAATTATCTATCGAAAAATGTAAATTGTATCCACTTGGATATAATTCAATTTTCAGATAACGATCTTCTTTTGGAGAACGAATAATGGTGACATAACCACTTAAATCTGATTCTTTATCAATTTCATAAGGAATTTTATTTTCCTGTAAAAAATTGATTAGCTGATTATGAAAATTTGTTATATCAGGGCTCATTAAAAACTCCTCATTATTCCTGGATGAAAATTAACTAAGTAGCTTTTCGAGTGCTTCTAAGGGTATTCAATAACCTAAGCATTTCAGTGGTCTATTTTAACTTGTCTGCATTATAATCTCTTTGAAATTCTAAACATAAAGCACGATTGCCATTTTCTATACTGCCTAACTCTAGAAATCCGCGATGCTCAGTTAACTGCTTACAATGCTGTCCCATCCCTTTCTCACTTGTTGCCACTGATTATAATTTAATTAGTGGCGTAGTTCATCTGAGGTAGTGCCTACGCCACAGCTGATTTTTCTTTGAACTGATGCATTATCTTCAATTGACCTTCGAGTTGGCCTTTTTCTTGGAGGATGGCTAATTTCTCTTGCAGAAGGTTTTTATTTGCTTCACTCAAGACGACTGCTTCTTGACGTATAAACAATAATTGTTCCGTTGTAATCGCAAGCTGTTTTTGCAGCTCACTGCAAAGGTGCTGCTGTTCAGCCGTTTGTTTTTGTAAATCGGCTTGTTGGTTTTGCCAGTATTGTTCTGTTTGGGTGTATTGTTCCGTTAATCTAAGCCGCTGATGTTTAGCTTCTAGTAGTTCTTGGTTTAGTTTGGCGAGTTCATTTTGTAATAAATCCTGCGCAAACTGCATTTTGTCATGCTGATTTTGCAGAGCATGTTTTTGATTTTGTGTAGTAGCGAGCTCATGGCGCAGGTGCTGAATGGTTTGTTCCAATTGCGCCGTGGCTTGCTCATGACGCTGTTGGTCAAGAAGACGTTGTTCGCGTGCCGCTTCGCGATAATGTTCCAGGTTGGCCTGGGTTTGTTTATTTTGACGTTGTAGTTCACCAAGCTGTTCATCTTTGACTTGTAATTGACTGAGTGCATGTTTGTGGTCTGAATTTAAAACCAGGGCTTCATTTTCCAAGGTTTTAACTTGCTGAAGTAAGCTTGTATTTTCCAGGACTAGCACATTATTTTTTTCACTAGCTTGTTGGTGTTGTTGCTGCCAATGATGGTTATCTTCTCGTAAAGCTTGTGTCTGTGTCGTCAAAGCAACAAGTTGTTGCTCATAATCTTGCTGGATCACTTGCAAGCGTTCTTCCGCTTGTCCTAATACGCGCTCCCACAATCCTTTCATCAGTGCAATAAATTCATCCGGCAGTTTTTCCTGCTGACAAAGTAGGTGATTCGTTTCTTGTTCTGCGCGCCAGGTACGCAAGTGCTGCGCGATGGTGGTGCTACTACCTGTGCCAGTTACTGCACGTATTCGTTCAATGGTGGGGTAGTGGCCTTGCGCGGTGAGAGATTGTGCGGCTTCTGCAATATCGTGATAGGAAATTCCTGGTCTTGCCATTTTCACATCCTTTTTGCGTCTAAGTTATATTACGTATGTCGTAATATAACGTTATAAAATTGTAAATTCAATTAAATATCATGCATTAATTTTCTTTCGATAACATTCATTATCGATAATAACTCTAAAGTCGGCGAAAAATAATTAGAAAACCCAAAAGCATTCCTTTATGGTGTTTTTTAAAAGAAAGATTAGAATAGGGCGATAAAGTGTCAGTAAAATAAAGGAGCGGCGAGTGCAAAAGGAAATTATCTTAGCAGACGATTTATTGTTGCAAAATGAACGCCAACTTATCACTCCACCGATTAATAATCCCTACATAGCAGCAGCGACCAGCCAGAATACGCGACGCGCCTACCAGGCAGACATTCGGCATTTTGAAAAATGGGGTGGTCGATTGCCAGCGAACAGTGAGGTGTTGCTCGAGTACTTGCAAGCTTTTGCCAAAACGTTAAATCCTCGCACCTTAGCGCGGCGTTTAACGGCTATAAAAAATTGGCATACTTACCAGGGGTTTTTTGATCCTACTCAGCATCCTGCTATTTCTAAAACACTCGCCGGTATTATGCGTCTGCATGGCAGACCAAAAGATAAAGCACCGCCTCTATTGCCGCAACATTTGCTACAATTGTGCGAGCTGCTGGCTAATCAGCAAACATTGCGAGCTTATCGTGATAATGCGTTATTGCAGGTCGCATTTTTTGGCGCGTTTCGCCGCAGCGAAGTGGTGGCGATTCGTTACGAAGATATTCGTTGGGAAACAGAAGGTATTGATATCCTTATACCCCATTCAAAAACTGACCAAACCCACGAAGGACGTTACTGCGCCATTCCGTATGGGCATGCCAATTTTTGTCCGATTCGCGCCTTGAAACAATGGTTGCAACAGGCAGGTATTACGCAGGGTTTTATTTTTCGCCGTATTTACGCAGATGGGCGGCTGGCTGAAGAAGGGCTGACGCCCCTATCGGTTAGCCATATTCTTAAAAAACGCGCTCAGGAGGCAGGGATTGTGGAAGCCGTGAGGCTTAGCAGTCATAGCCTCAGAAGAGGGCTAGCCACCGCTGCTAGTCGCGATGGCGCAACCTTGCCCGCTATTATGCGCCAGGGACGATGGCGCCATATGGGGACCGTTTTGGAATACATTGAGGCCGCTCAGCGTTTTGAAGAAAATGCTGCGCGGAACGTTTTACAAGAAATACTGCGAAAAAAATGAGAATCAATGAAAACATCTTGCTTTGATTTTATCCCTTTGATAAAAATACGAACTGTTGTTTAACCAAAACAATATTTTAAGGAGAACCCCATGGCTAAAGGTCAAAATCAGAAGAAAGAAGACAAGAAAAAACCAGCAAAAACACTGAAAGAAAAGCGTGCTGAGAAAAAAAATAAGAAAAAATAGTAAGCGATAAACAGCCTCCAGAGGTTACCGGAACAGCTGGTTCCGGTAACTTTTCACTCCCAGGACCTATTTTTAATTAACCTCGCTCAATATATATACAAAAATCTATTGCATTCAATAAATTCTCTCAGCTATTATGCTATCTATATGCTAGTCCACAGCATCTTGCAGTGACCCAGCATGTTTTTTTTAACTTTTAATGAAAGGTTTATTACAAATGGCAGCAGTACGTGAGAAAGGAACCGTTAAATGGTTCAACAACAGCAAAGGTTTTGGATTCATTCAAAGAGATAAAGGGGACGATGTATTTGTTCACTTTAAATCCATTTCCGGCACTGGCTACAAATCCTTGGAAGAAGGTCAACGAGTAGAATTTGTTGTTACTCAAGGACAGAAAGGGTTGCAAGCTGAAGATGTTACTGTGGTTAGCTAATCTCTAATCATCATTGACAATAAGCAGACCCAGGCGCATAAAAAACGCCTGGGTCTCTTTAATCAAGCAAAATCCGCGTTACCCCACTTCTTCCTTTACCTCTCGAATCAAGCAAGATCCACCTTATCTATACCTCTTCTTTTCCCTCGTTTATCGACGACCATTTTTTCTGGTATAACATTCCAAATACCAAAACTTAACCATGAGATTAGTGATGCAAAGACCTCTATCTACCTATCAAGCTACGCAGTCTGATGATTACTTTTTACCTCCCGAAATAATGCTACTGATAATGAGTTTTTTGTCAGCAAAAGATTGGATGGTGATAGCGCGGGTCTCAATCAACATGGCTGAGTTAGCTCATGAATCGGTATTATGGCGCTCTAAATTTTTCGAACTAGAAAAACAAGTGATCGAAGGTAAATTTAGCCGCGCGTATGAACGTTTTGGTAAAAACACCATTAGAGATACCGTAGAAATTTCGTATGAAAATGCGTGCAAGTTGTTATGGGAGTTTACTAAAAAATGTGGGAACAATAGTCTCAGATTAACGCAGCAAGCAAATAATCACCCTGATATGGTGTATGGTAAATTTCAAGCTGCTTTTGATCTTGCGAATTTTCCACAAGCGCTTATCTGGATAAACGCCTTAATTCAACAATATCAAACACTGACATTATCAAACTCATTTTCGTATGATGTATGC
>CAYUYG010000136.1:0-2118 GCA_964449125.1 uncultured Coxiellaceae bacterium
TTTCCGTGAGTTGACGCCAACCGTCCCAATCATTTTCCGCCATGCCATCTTCAATGCTAATGATGGGATAGTTTTTAACAAAGCCTGTTAAATGCTCGGTAAATTCCGACGCGGACAAAATACGTTTTTCACCCGCCAGATGATACTTACCATCCTTATGAAACTCGGTACTCGCGACATCCCATCCTAAATAAATATCTTTACCAGCTTGATAACCAGCGCGTTTAATCGCCTCTAAAATTAATTCGCAAGCAGCTGCCTGGCTCGGTAAATCAGGAGCAAAACCACCTTCATCACCTACATTGGTATTATATTTTTTTGCTTTCAGAATCGCTTTCAAATGATGGAACACTTCCGCACCCGCGCGTAAAGCGTCAGAAAAAGTCGGAGCGCCAACCGGTAAAATCATGAATTCTTGAAAATCCAGATTATTATCTGCATGTGCACCACCGTTGATAATATTCATCATCGGCACGGGTAATAAATAATTGGAATGTTTACCAAGATATTGGTAGAGAGGTTCATGGCGCGCATTAGCCGCTGCTTTCGCAACAGCAAGTGATACTGCTAATAATGCATTGGCGCCGTATTTTTCTTTGTTTGCGGTACCATCCAGTTCAAGCATCAGTGTATCAATTTCCGCTTGTTGATAAACATTGAAACCCGTTAAAGCTTTGGACAATTCATCTCTGATTGCCAAAACAGCTTGTTTTACACCCTTGCCTAAATAACGTTTCATATCTCCGTCACGTTTTTCCAGGGCTTCGCGCGAACCAGTGGAAGCGCCCGATGGCACGGCTGCACGACCCATTTCACCGGTAGTCAATAAAACATCCGCTTCGACAGTGGGATTACCGCGTGAATCTAAAATTTCACGCGCGATAATTTTTTTAATCTGCGACATAAAAATTCCTCTCTAAATTTGAAGCACTTCTTTAACAAACGGTATAGTCAAACGACGCTGCGCTGCGAGCGAAGCATTATCTAATGCATCCAGAGCGGCAAACAGTGTCCCCATATGCCGCGGACAGTGCGTTAAAATGTATTTACCAACCTCATCGGATAAACTAATTCCGCGTCGATGCGCACGCATCGTTAATGCCGATAATTTTTCCTCATCATTCAATGGATGTAATTGATAAATGACACCCCATGCGAGGCGTGAGACTAAATCAGGCAGTTGAATATTGATGGCTTTGGGCAGATCGTGCGCGGCCATCACAATGCGGCCGCCTGCATCATAAATGCGGTTATACAAATGAAACAAAGCTTCTTCCCACACACGATTACCAGCAATCGTGTGTAAATCATCCAGACACACCACATCTAATGATTCAAGACCATTCAATACATCGGGTGTAAGTTGTAATAAATTACTTAAAGGCAAGTACACGGAGCTTAATTGCTGGTGATACGCATAATGGCAGCAAGCTTGCAATAAGTGGCTGCAGCCTTGTCCACGATTTCCGCACAAATAAAAAAAATTATCACCATGCCCGGCAGCGACTTCTTTTAACGCAGCAATTATTTCGATATTTTTCCCAGCGTAAAAATTATCGAAAGTGGCTTCGTCTTTCAAACCCAGACCCAATGTTAATTGTGGTGATAAGGTCGACATGAACTAGCGAGTCCATTCATAAAATAATTTATTGTTTGTTTCGTCCTGAGAGGTCAATACAAGGCGCTGACCAATCGAGGCATTTTGTTGAAATGCAAGCACTGGCCCGCGTATTAAAACAGCTAACTCAACCATATCATCTGACACGGTGGCCAGTTGTACTTGCTGTACAGACGTCAGTTGTTTCAAGTATTGGACCAGATTATCCAAATCTTTGCGCTGTGCCACTTTTGACACTTCCAGCTTAACCCAGGATTCGGGCGTATTCGTTATTTTTACGCGATAATATTTAGCCAGCGTTTGGCTGATATTACTCATGGTTAAATTGATGACTTCTTCGGGTGTTGTTCCAGAACTGGTAAAATCCCAAGTATTACTACCTAATACCAACTGCCATTGCCCCTGATAAATGTTATCTTGCTGAGTAAATTTACCTATCAACAATGCGTCTGCTGCATACCGTTTCCATGCTTCTTTCAGACCGGAGGTTGCCCTTTGCG
>CAYUYG010000136.1:2128-5271 GCA_964449125.1 uncultured Coxiellaceae bacterium
GTAATATCAGCGGGCGAAACCTGACTAACATCAGCCACGTCCATCATCGGAAAAATAAGCGGCAAGCCATATTTTTTGCCTTGCTGTTTCATTGCAGCATACATTCCACCGGGGGATTCGTTACCAATAATTTCCGTACTCTGCTGTGATGAAGCTACCGCAAGCCATACTAGAATTAACGGTCTGTTTTCACCCCAATAAGCTACTTCGGCTTTTTTGAGTAATCGATTAATATCGATCGCGTTATAACGAATCTGGATTAAAAAATGGGTGGAATCAGTCGTTGCAGTAGAGTAACTGTATTCTTGTATATAGTAATCGGCCTTATTTAGCGCAGCATGAATGATTGGATTTTTTGCAACATCAGGATCCCCACTAATCTTGATTAAGACTTGTTGCAGTCCAATTTTAACAGCTTTGCTTTTAATATCTTCCGATTGGGTTGCAACCGGCAATTCTGCCTGATAAAGACTCGTGACTTTGACCGCAAAAGCGGGCAGCGTGGGAAATAAACATAAAAGAAAAATAGCGATTGATCGCTTCATAACACCTGACCAAAGCAAATAGTGTGGCCATTATATCCGAATAATAAAAAATTTACCCCTTCCCCTCGTGCTATTTCTATTGATGTGTTAAATTTGCCGTCCATGTGTTAGACAGACAAACATCATGCGCATAAATCACACCACCTCTCCACAAAAAACAGCCAGTATTTGGCTAGATTGCCTATTCCTCACCCTGGCACTGGGCAGCCTTTTCTTCCTCTTCGTAGGTTCGCGCCCACTTTTTGTGCCAGATGAAGGTCGGTATGCCGAGATTTCCCGAGAGATGGCGGCACTCCATGATTATGTGACCCCTTATTTAAACGGCATCAAATATTTTGAAAAACCACCCCTATTCTATTGGCTAGGCACAGCCGCTATTAAAATTGGCGGCTTGAATTTATGGTCTTTACGCGCCATCAATGCTTGCCTGGGTTTGATCGGCTGCCTGCTCACTTATTTGACGGCACGTAAATTGTACGATCGTGGAACGGGAATATTGGCGGCACTCGTGCTCGGCACCAGTGTGCTTTATTTCGTCATGGCACACATGATCAGCCTTGATCTACCCGTGACCGTCTTTTTAATGGCAAGCTTATACGGCTTTATTTTAGCGTGCCAGACTGAAGGTGGGGCACGTCGTTGGTTTATGTGGGGAACAGCTATTGCTGCTGCACTGGCCGTGCTAACCAAGGGCCTGATTGGCATTGTCTTTCCTGGCGTGATTATTGTTGCCTGGCTTACCTTAACGGGAAACTGGCGTATATTGTCTAAGCTATTTTTGCCCTCTTCCATTCTTATTTTTCTATTGCTCGCGCTACCCTGGCATATCCTAGTAGCGCAACGAAATCCCGAATTTTTTTATTTTTACTTCATTGAACAGCATTTTTTACGTTATACCTCGCCTAATGTTGGACATTACCAGCCTGCCTGGTTCTTTATTCCGAATTTAATTTTAGGTTTCTTTCCCTGGATTGTATTTTTACCACAAGCCTTTGCCGCTCAATTACCACGCCATTTTGCTTCGCGAAAAAAATATGCCACGGAATTATTCCTGATGTTGTGGGCGCTCATTATTTTTATATTTTTCTCATTTTCCAAATCGAAGCTAATCCCGTATATTTTGCCCATCTTTCCCCCGTTAGCCATATTGACTGCCCATTATTTACGGCAAACATTACCCTTGAAAAAATCATGGGGCATGCGCGCGGGTTATTTGATTTTATTCTTTATGGCGTTAGTATGCGCTTGGGCATTTTACACATTTGGCCATTCAGCCTCATTGGCTAACCCTGCTCAAGCGGCTTATCATCTAAATCTTGCGGGTTTAATTTTAGTGATTGGTACCGGACTGAGCTGCCTATTCGCATTTCAGAATCATTTAAAAGCGATTGGCCTGCTTATTGCGACCACTTGGTTATTTCTAATTACGATGCTCACCGCCTTACCAGCGATTGATACGCGCACTATTCTACCGCTCACAAACAAATTAATACCTATTTTACAGCCGCAAGATGAAGTCGTGACCTTCAATCAATATTATCAGGACCTCCCCTTTTATTTACGACGCAGAGTCAGTATTCTGAATTGGCAAAACGAACTAAGTTATGGCATGTTGCATCAGGATACTCGCGAATGGATGATTAGTGACTTTATTTTTTGGAAAAGATGGAATAGTAAACAACGCCTATTTGTCGTATTGAGCTTAGAAGAATACAAGGGGCTGATTAAAAAATACCCTAAAAAGAGTTTTTACATCATAGAAAAAACAAATAATACCGTTTTAATGTCAAACCAGGGTCCTTAGGCTCATATTACTTGACATGCTAAGCCATTGAGTTATATTGAAACAATAGGCTACTAAACGGAGGCAGCAGCACCTGCGCTGAACGGAATATGCTGATCAAATCACAACTTATCGGCGAACTCAGCAAACACTTTCCTCATCTCCCCGAAAAAGATATCGCCCTTAGTATTAACACCATTATCGAATACATGAGCGAAACGCTCAGCCAGGGCGGCCGTATAGAAATCCGGGGTTTTGGTAGTTTTAATTTGCATTTTCGCCCACCACGCCGCGCTCATAACCCGAAAACGGGTGAAAAGCTTGTTACTAACCCTAAATACGCTGCGCATTTCAAGCCTGGTAAGGAACTGCGTGAACGCGTCAACAATAATCGTTCGGTTCCAATTGAGGCGTATTCTCAAGCCGAAATGGACGATGAATCAGAATAATGAATCAATCCCCGCGTAAGCGGGGATTCTTCACATGCTTAACCGTCTTCCTTTAAGTAATCGGTAATGTCACACCGCGCTGTCCTTGATACTTACCACTGCGATCACGATAAGAGGTTTCACACATTTCATCTGACTCTAAAAATAATAATTGCGCGACACCTTCATTAGCATAAATTTTTGCAGGCAAAGGTGTGGTATTGGAAAACTCAAGCGTAATATGCCCTTCCCATTCTGGCTCAAGCGGCGTGACATTCACAATAATACCGCAACGAGCATAGGTAGACTTACCCAGACAAATGACTAAAACACTACGTGGGATACGAAAATATTCCACACTGCGTGCTAGCGCGAAGGAATTGGGAG
>CAYUYG010000137.1:0-5269 GCA_964449125.1 uncultured Coxiellaceae bacterium
TTCATGCAGGGAAAGAGTGGGTTTTTTGATCGAATAATGATTTAATAAAGAGGCTGAATGCCTGGTATCCTCTGCTGCAATCCGATCCACGCTTTTTAATATTTCTATCGCCCGCAGGGTTATATCTTGTAAGTTACCAATCGGCGTCGCAACAACGTATAATGTGCCTATTTTCTCAATTTGCATGGGTAAGCCGCTTTTATGGAAAGATGTATTCTATCTAAAATTGCCATTTTGTTAATGGCTTTCACCTTGTCTGGCTGTGCTTCACTAACAGGCTCTGCAGCAAATATTACGCCAGAACGTAATACTGCTGGGAACTATACCACAGGCTTATGGCAAGGCAGCACCAGTACGATCTGGAATAAATTACAGCAAACCCCACCTTCCCGTCTGGCTGAATTACAAAAAAACACGGCGGATGCAACACAACTTGCCTGGTTGCAGTTAGCATTGATCAGCAAACAAAAAAACTTAAATAGCCCGCAACTTGCCACGGCATTAAGTCAATGGCGCACGCAACATCCTGCTCATCCGGGTAATCAATTATTACCCCATGATGATACCCTCATTGAATTACAAACAATCAATCCGCCACAGCAAATCGCGATTTTATTACCGCAAAACGGCGCATTTAGCGCATCTGGACAAGCTGTACGCGAAGGTTTTTTAAATGCCTATTACGGTAATGCCTCACGAAGCAAACAACGTATTAAATTTTATGACACAAGCAACACAAGCAATTTACCTGAGCTTTATGCAAAAGCGATTACAGAAGGCGCTGACTTTGTGATCGGACCGCTTGTCAAAAATAATGTGCGCCAATTGCAAGACAGTAAAGCAATCACCGTTCCAACGCTCGCCTTAAATTACACTGACGGCTCCTCTCATATTAACTTTTATGAATTTGGTTTATTGCCCGAAGATGAAGCCGCACAAATTGTCAATCAAGCACGCAATGCTGGTCAATCCAGGGCGCTGGTAATCGCACCCCAAAACGCATGGGGACATCGCTTAGTCAGCTCATTTAATACGCGTTGGCAAGCTGCAAACGGCAAAATTCAGGATGTCTGGTATTACACCTCGCAAGCGACTTTCAATCAGGAAATAGCACAGATATTGCGCGTTAATCCAAATGCCCGAACGCAAGGCGTCGATACGAAAGAAACACGCATTAAATTACGACGCCAAGATTTTGATGTCGTATTTTTATTTGCCCAACCGCCGGAAGCGCGCGTGATTGTACCGCTGTTGCGTTACTACTATGTTAATGAGGTGCCGATTTATGCAACCTCATCTGTATACGCAGGCAGACCAGATCCCGCAAAAGATGTGGATCTAAATGGCGTTATTGTGTGTGATATTCCATGGAGCGCTACCTCGAATGACGGTCTTGCTTCTTCTGACCGCTTATATGCAGTAGGCCAGGATGCCTATCGCGTGAGCCAATCCATGCCGCGCCTGGTAAAACTTTCCAATTTTCCACTCTATGGCGCGACCGGTGCCTTGTCCTTATCGGCATCGCATCAAATTCATCGTCGTTTGCCTTGTATGATGGTTCGCAATGGAATCTTATAATCGCCAGGCGCGGGGTAAATTAGCGGAAGAAAAAGCTTGCCAATTTTTGCAGGAAAAAGGCTTACGCCTGTTAACCCAAAATTACCGCTGTCGTCATGGCGAAATTGACCTTATTATGCAAAGCAGGGAAAAAGAAGTGGTATTTGTGGAGGTGCGCAGTCGCAGCAGCCTGGAGTACGGCACAGCCGCGGAAACAATTGATCGACGCAAGCGTATTAAATTATTACACAGCGCTTTGTACTTTTTACAAACTAAAGAGTGGCTAAATCAGGTCAATAGCCGCTTTGATGTGGTCGCTATCCATTTTCTGCAAAACGATATACAGTTTGACTGGATTAAAAATGCGTTTGGCCTAGATGAGAGCTTGAGAGGTTAGTATGAATATTATTCTTGACCGAATTAAATTGAACTTTACAGAAAGCATTCAGACCAAAATAAATGCAGCCGATTCTATTTTACATATGATAGCGGGAGCCAGCGAAGAAATGGTGCAAGCACTACTGGAAGGCCACAAAATTCTTAGCTGTGGTAACGGCGGCTCAGCTTGCGATGCCCTGCATTTTAGTTCTGAAATGCTCAATCGTTTCAAACAGGAACGCCCCGGCTTACCCGCCATCGCATTGACTGCCGACATGGCCACTTTGACTTCTATTGCCAACGACTTTCATTTTAGCGATGTGTTTGCCAAACAAATCCGGGCATTGGGCCAACCAGGTGACTTACTTTTAGCCATTTCAACCAGCGGCAACTCTCCCAATATCATTAATGCCATTAAAGCGGCGCATGATAAAAACATGGGAGTCATTGCATTGACCGGCCATGATGGTGGTAAAATGGTCGACTATTTACAAGAAAAAGATATTGAAATACGCGTGCCTGCTTATGAAACTGCACGTATTCAAGAAACCCATTTACTCATCATTCATTGCATTTGTGACATTATCGATTTTAGATTATTTGGTCATGGAGAAGGTGTAACACTATGAAACGTATCGTGCTAATTGCTAGCTTAGTATTAAGTTTACAAGGTTGTGTATTTGTCGTGGGGGCTGCCGCAGGCGCCGCTGCCATCGCCATGGTCTACGACCATCGCGCAGTAGGTAATGCTATCCAAGATACCCGGTTAACGAATAAAATTGCGGAAAAAATTCGCTCAGTGCGTGCTTTACGTGAAGAAAGCCATATCGAAGTCACCGTATTTAACCGCATCGTTTTATTGACTGGTGAAACACCGAATGCACAATGGCGTCAACAAGCTGAAGAGCTCACCAAATCCGTTCCAGATGTTGAGCGCGTTTATAACCAAATCACCATTGAGGGCGCGACTTCGTCACTCACCCGCACCAGTGATTCCTGGATAACCACGAAGATTAAAAGTGAAATGCTCGCGACTGACGAATTAAAATCCAGCAGCATTAAAGTGGTAACTGAAAACGGTGTCGTTTACCTCATGGGCATCCTAAGTCATCGTCAAGCTGATGTTGCCGTCGATATTGCACGACAAGTATCTGGCGTGCAGAAGGTTGTAAAAATTTTTCAATATAAAGATAAGGCAGATTGATCAACCTCATCAAACTCGCTTTTTTAAACGATCAGTTGGGCTGAACCCTAGGTGAAGCCCAACTGATGAGATGACATCCTAATTTAGTTAAGCATAATCCTCTAAAACCTTAGCAATACTGCCGTAACTAATTGGCTTGGCAACGATGCAATTAACTCCCGCAAGAACAGCCTGCTGTTTATCACGCTCCAGTATATGCGCCGTCATCGCCACAATGGGAACATCGCGCAATGCTGGTGCTTGCCGCAATTTAGCAACAATATCAAAACCGCTAATATCAGGTAATCCAATGTCCATAAAAATTAAATCGTATTCAATAAGAGTATCAATTTGCTCCAATACCTCTTTGCCGTTTTCTGCGATACACACCTGGCAACCGAGATCTTCCAACATGACTTGTGCGATTTTTTGATTAATGACATTGTCTTCAACCACCAAGACACGCAAATGGTATTTTGACTCTTTCAATGCAAGATAATCTATTTCAGGAAGATGATCATCAGTTGCTGGTAAAGTTTGGAGCTGCAATGACAAGGTAAATTTAAAAATCGAGCCTTTATTAAATTGGCTGTCAACGCGAATATCGCCGCCCATTGCTGCTACCAATTCCTTGGTGATTGTCAAACCTAAACCAATGCCGCCGTGTTTACGATTATAAATCGAATCAATTTGGCAAAATTTTTCAAAAATATTTTCCAGCTTATCTTGTTGTATGCCGATGCCGGTATCACTCACCGCCACTTCAAATAAACATTTCGTATCATTTATTTCTACATTTTGTACGGCGATTTTAATATGTCCCTGCTCAGTAAACTTAATTGCATTATTCAATAAATTTACTAACACTTGACGCACACGATTCGCATCACCAATCACTAAACTTGGTAAATTTGAAGGATAATCCAAAATTATTTCTAAATCTTTTTCTTGCGCTTGGTATTGCATGCTAAACACAATCTGTTGAAATAGCTTGCGCAAATCAAACGGCTCATCAGAAAAAGAAAGCTTGCCTGCCTCCAGTCTGGCAAAGTCTAAAATATCACTAACCAGCGACAACAAACTTCCACCAGCGTTGGTGATGATATCAACATAATCCTGCAAATCACCCGGCAAATTTTTAGTTTTTAAAATTTGTGCCATACCTAAAATAGCATTGAGGGGAGTACGCAATTCATGACTAATCATGGCCAGAAAATCAGATTTGGCTTGGTTGGCCACTTCAGCACGAAGCTTTGCTTCACGCAATTCCTGTTCATGCAGCACTTCTTTGGTAATATCTTCTGCAATACCTGCAAAACCAATAAAATTCTTTTTTTCATCCTGAATCGGGAAGCTAATATCTTTTATCCAGCGCATTTCCCCATTTGGGGTAAAGATACGATACCGATCTTCAAACTGCACTTCCGGACCGACTTCTTCTAAAGTCGTCAAACGCGTGCTCGCTGAGGTTTTATCCCTGTCATCGGGGTGTATAGTGTCCGCCCAAGAATTAGGATTTTGATATAAGCTTTCTCGACTACGCTGCCAAACTTTTTCATAGCCCGGACTTAAATACAGCTGTTTAGCACAAAAATCATCCCTCGCCCAAAAAACTGCTTGTGTGCGTTCGGCAAAGAATCGAAAAAAACGGCTAGCCTGCTCCAACTCTTCCAGTCGATGCTTTTCTTCGGTTACATCTTTGACAATGCTAGCAAAACCAATGAGTTGTTGATGTGTACCATACAGTGGGAAACAGATTTCGTTTAAATGTCGAACTTCCTGATCGGCCCGCACAATTCGATATTCTTTTAAATAGCTTTCTGCTACTTGCGGGTTTTTTTTAATTTTATTAATATCGGCTACCAATTGTTCGCGATCTTCTGGGTGGACAATTGAAAACCAGGATTGAGGGGCCTCGTATAAACTTGTACGAGTCAAACCCCAAATTTTCTCGTAGGCAGGATTAACATAAAGCTGCATTTTATGATCTAAATCTCGAATCCAAAATACGTCCTGGCTTCGCTCTGCTAACTTATAAAAGTAACTGCCCAAGTTTAATACATTTGTTTCTTCGAGAAATTTCATATTGCAGACCTGTTTATGTCGAAAATATGTCTAAAAAAAAATTATGTAGTATATTTAAGTTATTTT
>CAYUYG010000138.1:0-4943 GCA_964449125.1 uncultured Coxiellaceae bacterium
CGATTAATATTAATGGCAGGGTAAACACGCTTTTCTGCAATGCGGCGATCTAAATGTAACTCCATGTTACCCGTGCCTTTGAATTCTTCATAAATAACTTCATCCATCTTTGAACCCGTATCTACTAACGCGGTTGCAATGATCGTTAAGCTACCGCCCTCTTCAATATTGCGCGCCGCACCAAAAAAACGCTTAGGCCGTTGTAACGCATTGGCATCCACACCCCCCGTTAATACCTTACCGCTGGCGGGAATCACCGTGTTATAAGCCCGCGCTAAACGGGTAATCGAATCAAGCAAAATCACCACATCTCGTTTGTGTTCTACTAAACGCTTGGCTTTTTCGATAACCATTTCAGCCACTTGCACATGACGTGTTGCAGGCTCATCAAAGGTGCTGGCGATCACCTCGCCCCGCACTGAGCGCTCCATTTCTGTGACTTCTTCAGGACGCTCGTCAATGAGCAATACGATCAAATAACATTCAGGATGATTGTGGGCAATAGAATGTGCAATATTTTGCAGCATCATGGTCTTGCCCGCTTTGGGAGGGGAGACAATCAAGCCACGTTGACCTTTACCAAAAGGAGCGATTAAATCAATGACACGCGCCGTAATATCTTCGGTGCTGCCGTTACCAACTTCCATCACTAATTGTTCTTGTGGGAATAATGGTGTTAAGTTTTCGAATAATATCTTTCCCTTTGACGCTTCGGGTTTTCCTAAGTTAATTTCGTTAACTTGTAAGAAAGCGAAATAAAGTTCGCCTTCTTTTGGAGGACGAATTTTACCTTGGATAGTGTCACCAGTACGTAAATTAAAACGGCGAATCTGGCTGGGTGAAACATAAATATCATCTGGACCGGCTAAATAAGAACTGTCTGCTGAACGTAAAAAACCAAAACCATCTTGTAATATTTCCAGTACACCATCACCAAAAATATCTTCACCTTTTTTTGCGTGGGCTTTTAATAATGAAAAAATAATGTCTTGTTTACGGGAACGCGCTACATGTTCAACATTCATGTCTTGCGCCATTTGCATTAATTCTGCAATGGGGATTTGTTTCAATTCGGTGAGATTCATCGAAGTTGCCGAATTTTCTTGATTGGTTGTTACGTTATTTAGCTCTTCATTAGCATTTGCATTTGTCACAAAATTAGACTCCACAAAATGTGTTTATAAATATTCTGCATATTGTTGCAAGGCACAATACGACCCACTTAAAAATGTTCCCAGATGATCTCATAATTTTAGGAATAAACCTGAAGCGATGGGATAGTACCGATTGGTAATGTGATTATTATAAGCCTATTTGGGGTTGGAATCCAATACCCTCCCCCTCAATTTTTAAAGAATTTTAGGGATTATCCCCAAAAATTCAAGCCCAAATCCCTGTTTCTCCCTAAATATGCTCATCCAAAAGCGCTTTTAACTGCGATTTACTCAATACCCCTACCTGGGTAGCAACGACGTTACCACCAACGAAAACGAGTAAGGTAGGAATGCCTCTGATTTTAAACTTGGCCGGTGTTTCGGTATTTTCATCGACATTAACTTTGTAAACCTTAAGTTTACCTGCATATTCCTGTGCAATCTCATCGATAAGTGGACTAATCATCTTGCAAGGTTGGCACCAAGATGCCCAAAAATCTACTAGAACTGGGCCGGTCGCTTGCACTACGTCTTTTTCAAAATTCGCATCAGACGTTGCTTGTACGTTCTCACTCATAAATTCCCCCTTAAGATAACAACAATCGTAAACCAAACGGCTGGAGCAATCAATCATCCACTAGCTTATGAGTGCCAAACGCATGCCAACACTCAATAGCGGTTCAATCACCAAAATCGAAATGATTTGTAACAAAACCAAAATAACGATTGGAGAAAAATCCAACCCCGCAATTGTTGGGATAACTCGCCGAGCTAATCGTAACAACGGTTCGGTCAATAGGAATACTATTTCGGCCACAGGGTTATGTTGCAACGAAGGCACCCAACTCATGAAAGCACGAATGATGATTGCGTAGAAATATAAATTCAAGGTTTTTTCGCCCAGGGTGGTGATGGCGATAATTAAAGTACCCAGAAAATGTTGGACGATACGAGTACGCAGCCAAATTAATAATAACGCTTCAACTAGTGCCACAATAATTAATAAAAAAACAATCGCAAAATCAAAACCGCGATAACCCGGAAATACCTTTCGTAATGGCATCACCAAGACATTGGTCAATTTGATGATCATTTGAGAAATCGGATTATAATAACTAGCGCCCAATCGTTGCATCAACAATCGTAGTAATAAAATAATAATATAAAGGTCGAAAATAAGACCGACTAAATAGATACCTGCATTGGTAAGCGCATTCATATTAATTATCTAACGTTTTTGTTAATTCTTTTGAACGATTCACCGCGGCTGTTAACGCCTTTTCAAACAATCCGCGAATGTCGGCCGTTTCAAATACCTGAATAGCTCGCTCAGTTGTACCGCCAGGCGATGTAACCGAACGACGCAACTGTACCACATCTTGCTTTGTCTCTGTAACCATTCGTGCCGCGCCTAAAGCAGTTTGAGCTGCCAACGCCTGACTTAATTCGGCAGATAATCCCAATGTTTGTGCCGCTTGTTGTAATGCTTCGACAATCAAAAAAAAGTAGGCTGGCCCTGAACCAGATATTGCAGCAATTAAATCAATCTGTTGCTCCTCATCGACCCAGACAGCCAGTCCAACAGCACGAAAAACGGTATCTACTAATTCTTTTTGCGCAGGCGTTGTTAATGAATTCGCATATAAACCCGAGGCACCTACTCTTAGGGAAGTAGGTGTATTAGGCATTACGCGCACAATCGCTAGATTTTTTCCCAACCATTTTTCTAACATGGCTGTGGTAACACCCACCGCAACAGAAATGATTAATGGTTTTTTTACAGCGATAATGGCTTTTAATTGTTCGCAAACGGCTTTTATTTGTTGTGGTTTGATAGCGAGGATAATGACATCTGCCGTTTTAGCAGCTTCGCCATTATCCAGCGAAACATGAATGCCGGCTTCTTCACGGAAAAAAGTCAGTTTTTCTGCGCTGCGATTGGTTACGCAAAGATGTTGAGCTGGGTAGCCATTGGCGATGAGGCCCATCACAATATTGCGGGCCATATTACCGCCACCAATGAAGGTTATATTTGTCATCGCTATCTCCGCACACCAAAAATACCGGTACCAATTCTAACTAAAGTACTACCAGCTGCAATTGCTGCCAGCATATCTTGCGTCATTCCCATCGACAAGGTGTCCAAAGATAAACCTTGTTTAATCAGTTCTTGTTGCGCTAAAGCTAGTTTTTCATAGACGATGCGTTGCTCAGCAAAAATTTCGTTAACCGCCGGTATGGCCATTAATCCTCGCAAACGCAAACGATCCAATTTACTAACTGCTATTGCCAGCTCTGTCAGCTCCGACAATTTTATGCCTGACTTGTTTTCTTCTTCACTGATATTTACCTGAATGCAAACATTCAATGGTGGTAAATTTTTCGGGCGCTGCTGATTTAAACGCGCAGCAATGGACAAACGACAAATCCCATGTACCCATGCAAAATGCTCAGCAATTTCTCGGGTTTTATTTGCTTGAATAGCACCAATAAAATGCCATTCCAATTGATATTGTTGCAGCGCTTGTATTTTTGACAGTGCTTCTTGCACATAATTCTCACCAAAAATTTTTTGTCCCGCCATCACAGCAGCTTGAATTTTCTCGATAGGTTGAGATTTACTCGCTGCTAATAAAGTCACTGAATTTGGTTTTCGATGATAATCGTGCTCGGCACGAATAATTTGCTGTTGAATGCTGTTAATGTTTTCTGCGATGTTGGCCAATTCATTAACTCTTGTAGGGTGGATTAAGCGCAGCGTATCCACCATCTTCAGAACTGCATTTCGCGGATGGTGGATACGCTGCGCTTAATCCACCCTACCTGCATTTACTCAACAATGGGTCCGGCTTTGCGGATTTCATCCGGCACATCAAACTTAACAAAATTTTCGCGAAACTTATTCATTAACAATCGCGCTTGTTCATCATAAGCGTTTTTATCTTTCCACGTATTGCGCGGATTTAATAATTTACTATCGACGCCATGAACGGATTTGGGTATCGCAATGTTAAAGCCCGGCAATATTTCCGTCGGCTGTCCACGCAAATTGTCCGTTAAGATCGCTGTAATTACACCGCGCGTTACCGGAATAGAAAACCGTTCACCGCCTTGACCGTAAGCACCACCAGTCCAACCCGTATTAACTAAATACACTTGGCAATTGGTTTCTTCAATACGCTTCATTAATAATTCTGCATAAACAGTCGCGGGACGCGGTAAAAATGCGGCACCAAAACCCGTACTAAATGTGGAAGCGATGGCTTTAGTACTACCAACTTCAGTGCTTCCTACCAATGCTGTATAACCACTCAGAAAATAATAAGCTGCTTGTTCCTTAGTTAACAAAGCAATGGGCGGAAATACACCATATAAATCGCACGCTAAAAAGATGACGGCTTTGGCAGTGCCAGCACAATTTTCTTCAACTCGCATCGGAATAAATTCGCGCGGATAAGCGGCGCGTGTATTTTGCGTATAACGCGTGTCTTTATAATCTGGTTCGCCATTCGATTTTAGCACCACATTTTCCATGATGGCGCCGTCACGAATCGCATCCCAAATAACTGGCTCACGTTCTTTGGATAAATCAATACACTTGGCGTAACAACCGCCTTCAAAATTAAATACTTTCGACTTACTCCATCCATGCTCATCATCACCGATTAAATAACGTTCTGGATCGGCAGATAATGTGGTTTTACCGGTTCCTGATAAACCAAAAAATAATGCCACATCGCCGGATTCACCGACATTCGCAGCACAATGCATCGGCAATACATCTTGCGG